>NZ_ASAC01000015.1:0-118542 GCF_009834675.1 Cyanobium sp. Copco_Reservoir_LC18 | reverse complement strand
CTTCCGGGTGCAGGTGCCCTTCCGCGACGGCCAGCAGCTCTACCCGATCGAGGCCCTGGCGGCCGATGGGGAGCAGAAGCGCAGCATCACCATGGAGTTCCGCCGTTCCACGCCGGAGGCCAACGTCAACACCCGCGAGGCCTCCGTGGCCGAGTGGTTCTAGGCCCCCAGCCGCTCCTCCACCCGGGCGACCAGATCCCCGGCCGTCAGCTCCGCCCCCACCTCCAGGGCGTGCCGGCGTTCCCCTTCCTCCAGGGGCTCCCGGCTGCGGAGCTGGGCCTCCAGCACGGCCGCGTCCGCGTCGGAGGGATCACTCCCCCGCTGCCGGCGCTCCTCGATGCGTTGCCTGGCCTGCTCCGGCGTGCAGCGGCAGTCCAGGATCAGGAACGGCACGCCGCAGCGCCGGGCCAGATCCTCCATCCGCCGGCGCTGGTCACGGCCCGGGAAGGTGGCATCCACCACCACCGCGTAGCCGGCGGTGAGGATGCGGTGCGCCTGCTCCGGCAGGTGCTGCCCATAGAGCCCGTCGCTCACCTCGCTGCGGTAGGGATCCCCCTGCAGGGGGATCCCTACCGCAGCGAGGCAGGCGCCGAAGAGGCGCTTGCGCTCCACGTCGGAGCTGAGCTGGATCCAGCCCCGGCGCCGGCAGAGCTGGCGGGCCCGGTGGCTCTTGCCGCTGCCGGAGACCCCATGGGTGATCACCAGGGCCGGGGCCGGGATCCCGGTGGTGTCACGGGCGCCGAGCAGGTAGCGCTCCAGGTCCCGCCGCAGCCCCTGCGCCGCGCCGGCGTCGAGGTCGGGCTGGCGCAGGCGCAGGGCGCAGACCTTGGCCCGCACCAGGGAGCGGTAGACCCGGTACCAGCGCCAGGTGAGCAGGCCGCCCCAGTCGCCGCAGCGACCCAGCCAGCGGTTCAGCAGCACCGCCCCCAGGTCGGGTCGGTCGTGGTGCTCCAGATCCATCACCAGGAAGGCCAGGTCGCTGAACACATCGATCCAGCGCAGCTCGGGGCTGAATTCCAGGCAGTCGAAGACCCGGATGCGCCCCCCCTCCAGCAGCAGGTTGCCGAGGTGCAGATCCCCATGGCACTCGCGGATGCGCCCCTGGCTGCGGCGCAGGGCGAAGGTGGGCCGCAGCGCTTCGAAGCTTTCCTCCGTCCACTGCCTCAGGGCGGCCACCTCCGGCGCGGCGGCATCGGCGCCGGCCTCCAGCACCTCCAGATTGGCCACCGCCGGGGCCTTCACCAGCTCCGGTGCGCCGTAGGCCTGCTCCGGGCCGGCCACCGCGGCGACGGCATGGAAGGCCGCCAGATCATCCGCCAGCCGTTCGAGCTGGTCGGCGCTGAGGCCTCCGCGCGCCAGAACGGCTCCCAGCAGCGCGCTCTGGGGAAACTGGCGCATGCGCACGGCCAGCTCCAGGGTGGGTCCGCCGCCGTGCAGGCGGGCCCGCTCCGGCGGCCCATGGATGGGGGTGAGGCCGAGGTAGAGGTCCGGCGCCAGCCGGCGGTTGAGGCGCAGCTCCTCCTGGCAGAACCAGCGGCGCCGCTCCGGGGTGGAGAAATCGACGAAGCCCAGGTTCACCGGCTTCTTGACCTTGTAGGCGATGGTTCCCGTCAGCAGGACCCAGGAGATGTGGGTCTCCAGGCATTCGACCCGCTCGACCGGATGGTCATAGGCGGCGGGATCGAGCAGGGCGGCGATCATCGGGTCCACGGCCGCTCCGGTGCTCCTTGCGGTTCAATCCAACCATCCGCAGGGCGATGGAGGCCTCCACCGGCGTCCACAGCAGGGCGGGCAGCAGCAACCCCGAGGCCAGGGGTGAGGCGGGCCGCACGATCAGGGCCAGCACCAGCGTGAGCGTCCAGCTCAGCAGCCAGAAGGGAAGGCCGGCGGTCAGCCGGTGCAGGCGGCAGATCAGCCAGTGGGGACTGCGCAGCAGCACCAGCAGGACCGCGTAGGCCCCCATCCAGCCCCAGGAGTCGGCCGTCTGCCAGAAGGCGACCGCCGAACCGTAGAAGCAGACGGTGATCAGCGGCCAGACAAGGGCGACCCAAGGCTGCCGGCTGATCCATTCCGGTCGCCGAAGGCTGCGGTACCAGACGAAATCCCTCTCCGTGGGATTGACGACCAGGGTGATCACCAGAACGGCGATCAGGATCAGCAGCCAGGGCGGCACGGGACTCTGCAGACATGCGCATTATTGGGCCCAGCCAGGGAGCCGTCCATGGCCGGGGCCATGGCGGGTGGTGGCGGCGGGGGTGTCGGTTCGTCGCGCCGGCGGACCGGTCCGTCCAGCGTTCCTACGTTGGGGGGGTCCGACGAGCTTGCTGGAGGCCCCATGCACACCCACGACCTCGAGAACCACGACAACCTCTACGCCGACGAAGGCACGATGGTGATCGGCGAGACCAGGGCCGATGCCCAGAGCCATGCCTACTGGGCCGTGGGGGCCATCGCCCTGATGGTGGTGGGCCTGGGTGTGGCCCTGGTCGTCTCCTGACCCGCCCCCCCGGGCGCCCCGCCAGGCCCGCCGTCTGGCGGAGCGGGAAAGCGCTCGCTGAAGCAGGGCAGGGGGATGGGCGGACACAGCCGCGCCCATCCCCCCGCCTCCCCCTGTCGCTGCCAGGCGGCGATGCGCAGCGGCGTGGCCGCTCCCCAGCGGCAGATGAGCAGGCAGCGATGCCCCCAGGCCTGCGGCCAGGCCATGACGCTTCCCCCGGCCCAGGGCCAGTGGGCCGGGTCGAGGGGCTCCAGATCGCGGTGGCGGCGCAGCAGGGCCGGCAGCAGCTGGCCCCCGTCGGCCCCCTCGCTCTGCTGGCAGAGCTGGAGGCGCCGGGCCAGGGCGAAAGGCTGCCCCCGGCTGGGGACGATCAGGTGCAATGACCCCCAGCCGGGAAACCCCAGACAGGAGAGCAGGGCGCCGGAGGCGGGGCCGGAGTCGTGGTCGTTCGGCATGGGGGCGGAACGCGGACAGCCGTTCCGTGCCACCAGCTGTCCCGCGGCCCCGCGTCGACCGGGCCCACTGGCAGGATCAGGGCGAAGAATGCGACTTCCCTGCCGCCATGTTCGAGAACCGCGAACGGCCCGCCTGGGTCAACTGGCTGATCCTGGCGATCTTCCTGCTGTCGTCCTGGCAGCTGGCCGGGTTCTGGTTCCAGCAGCTGCACCACTGATTCCAGCAGCTGCACTACGAAAGGGACCCCGCGGCCCCTCCCGTGGTGCCCCCGCCTCAGGAGGGACGGCGCGGCCGGGCGGTGAGTCCCCGCACCAGACGGACGCCGCCGCCCACCAGCAGCAGCAGCGCCATCAGGGCCAGCAGGGCCACCACGATGACGCTGCCCAGCTGCAGGATGCCCATGCTCAGCCGGCTGAGCCCGCCGATCAGGTTGGCGATGGCATTGCTGACCAGCAGCAGCGCATCGAGCCGTTCCGGCAGCTGCATCAGTCCGGCCAGGATCAGGCTTCCCGCCCCGATCAGCAGCAGGCCCGCCAGCACCTGCCGCCAGCGGGAGGAGGGACGGCGCCGGCGGCGACGCAGCTCCAGGCCCTTCCCCGGTGTCGGTCCCCTCGGCGTCGGCAGATGGAGCGGATAGGGGGTGTGGGGCATGGCGGGGTCGTCAGGGCTCCAGCGGATAGCCGGCACCCCGCATCCACCGCTCGAACTCCATCAGCACCAGCTCGTTCGGACAGTCGATCAGGGACAGGTCGTTGACCGTGCAGTCCCCCTGGCCGCCGTGGTGGAGCGTGAGATGGAAATGGGAACCGCTCAGGCCGCAGACCTCCGGATCGCTGCGGACCACCACATCCAGGGCAGCCCCGAGCCGTGCCACCCGGCGGCGCAGTTCCGACCAGGTCATGCCCATCGCATCGTCTTCATGGCATCAACCCCATGACATCAAGCCCATGACATCAAACCCATGGCATCCTTTCCATCGGGGAGCCCGTCGCATGGCCGTGGAAGGGGGTGGATGGTTGCCCCCAGTGTGACCAGTGCCGGGCCGACGTCAACCGCAGGCCGGCCGCTGGGTGGCTCAGGGCCGCGGGGTGGCCGGGGCCTGCTGGGCCGCCGGCGCTGCCGGCGTCGGCGCGGGAGGTACGGCGGGCGGAGGCAGGAGCAGCACCAGGGCCGCCGAGACGGCCAGGGCTGCGGCGCCGCCCACGGGCGCCGAGAGGCGGCGGTGCAGGGGAATCCTCTCCATCAGTTCCCTGGGCCCGAGGGGTTCCGGATCGGGAATCGCCAGGGGCAGCTGCACCCGGGGATCGAGCCGCAGCAGATCCAGCACCCGCACCAGATCCGCCAGTTCCGCATCGTCGAGATGCACCTCCAGGGGAGGGGTGTCGGGCTGGCTGCTGCGCAGCAGGAGGCGGTGGCCGCCGTCGGGGTGGGGGCCGATGTCGACCGGTTCCCCGGCCACGCTGAACTCGCGGCGCACGCCGCTGATCAGGTGGCGGGCGTAGGGCAGCACCACCTGCATCAGGGCCTGGAGGTGCTCCCGGCGTCCCTCCAGCAGGGGCCTGCCCAGCCACTGCAGGGTCCAGCCGGTGATGATGCCCAGGGCCGCGCCGCTCTGGCCGATGGAGACGTCGGGGAGGCCTTCCACCTGAAGCCGGCAGCTGAGCTGATCGAAGACGAGGCTCTGCTTCATCACGGAACTCTGAACCATGGGGGGTCTGCTGCGGGCGACGTCACGCCACCGCGTCCATCAGGCTGGCCTTGATGCGCTCGAAGCCCCCATGACCGGCGCAGAGGCTCAGGCCCTGGACCAGCTGGAGCCGCTGGGCGGCTCCGTCGTTGGGATCGAGCAGTTTCTGGACGCCGCTGCGGCGGGGGTTCATGCGCTCCTGGACCAGTTCCCCCAGCCGCCCCTGGAACAGGTCCCAGCGTTCCTTCGCCACCGTCTCCGGTTCGCTGCTGGAGAGCAGGGAGCGCAGCATCGGGTAGAGGCGGTCGGCCATGACGCAGAGGATGCGGATCAGGGCATCGGTCTCGGCGACGGGCACCTCACCGCGCCGGCAGGAGCGCCGCAGGGGGTTGTGGCAACGCCGCTTCCACAGCTCCACCCGGTTGGGGAACAGGCCGCCGTAGCCCAGCTGCTCACTCAGCCAGACCATCGCCTCGCCGCCGTTGAGGTCGAGCGCCTCCATGCAGAGCAGCATCAGATCGAGACGCTCCAGACCCCTGCGGGGCAGGGGGCGGGAGGAGCGGTCCTGGATCGCCGCTTCCGAAGTGTCCTTGGCCATGACTGCGATGATGCCAGCGGCGCCGTCCATCCGTCACGTCGCCGGTACCGGTCCCTTCACCAGCACGACCCTGCAGCACGATGGCCAGCAGCCCTTCTTCGATCGATCTGCGCACCTGGGTCCGGGACATTCCCGACTTTCCGAAGCCGGGCATCCTCTTCCGTGATCTCACGCCCCTGATGCGGGATCCCGAGGGCTGGGGCGAAGCCATCCGCCTGCTGGGCCTGCTCTGTGAGCGGGTGCGGCCGGATCTGATCGTGGGCATCGAATCCCGTGGCTTCATCGTCGGCACGGCCCTGGCCACGATCACCGGCGTGGGCTTCGTCCCGGTGCGCAAGCCGGGCAAGCTTCCCGGAGCGGTGATCGGCGTGGATTACAGCCTGGAGTACGGCACCGACCGCCTGGAGATCCACAGCGATGCCCTCGAGGGCGGCCAAAGGGTGCTGATCGTCGACGACCTGCTCGCCACCGGCGGCACCGCCGCGGCCTGCAGTGAGCTGGTGCAGGCCGCGGGGGGGCAACTCTGCGGCTTCGGCTTCCTGGCGGAACTGGCGGCACTGGAGGGGCGCAGCCGGCTGCCCCAGGAGCATCCGATCGAGTCCCTGATCATCTACAGCTGAGCCTCAGCTCTGCTGGTCCTGCCAGGCCAGGACGCTGTCGAACTGCTCGAGGCTGATCAGGCCGAACCGCCAGAGCACGGCGGGCAGCGGCGCCTGCTCCAGCTGGGACTGGCGGATGCCCAGCTGGAGCGCGTTTTCACTCAGGCCGAGCTGATGGCGCAGGAAGCGCACCATGGCCGGAGAGGGCAGGGGCTGGGGAGAGCTGCTGATCACCATCCCCCCATGCTGCAAGCGGCCGGCGCAGCCGACAAGGTCCCTGGGTCATGGCCCGCAGGGCCAGGGCCCGGGTGCCATCGACGCGGGCCAGGCAGGCCAGGGCCAGCCGGCGCAGGGGCAGCAGCCAGCGGTGGCGGTTGGAGAAGGTCCGCACCAGCAGGTCGGTGGCCAGCAGGGTGAGCAGCAGATCGGGCCAGCGGCGGCGCCCGTAGGCGGCTCCGATGCGGCGGGGCGACAGCGTGCCCCGGGCCGCCCGTTCGGCCAGCCGCTGCAGCACCGCCACATCCCGCCAGCAGAGATTCAACCCCTGGCCCCCCACCGGATGGCAGCGGTGGGCACTCTCCCCCACCAGCACCGTGCGGCCCCGATGCAGACGCCGGGCCAGCTGCAGGGCCACCGGAAAGGCGCGGGGAGGGGTCAGCAGGGCATCGGGCTGCAGCCGGTCCGGCAGGGCCCCCGCCAGCCGGTCGAGGAAGGCCGGGGCGTCGAGGGCCTCCAGCTGGCGGCAGCGGGCCGCCGGCGCGCTCCAGACCAGCTGGAAGCGGCGCCCGCCGAGGGGGAGCACGGCGAAGGGGCCTTCCGGACGCAGCAGTTCCCAGGCTTCGTCGTCGGCACAGCCGCGCATCTCCACCTGCACCGTCAGGCAGGCCTGGCGGTAGGGATGGCTCCACTGGTGGATGCCCGCGGCCTGGCGGGTGGGCGAGTCGGGGCCATCGGCGGCCACCAGCAGGTCGGCATCGTCCGGGTCGTTCGCGGCGGCGGACGGCGTTGCGCCGCCGAGCTCCAGCCGGACGGCGGGATGCTGGCCGAGGCGCCGCAGCAGCAGCGCCATCAGGGGCCGGTGGGATCCGATCCAGCCCACCGCGTCGGCCTGGCCCAGGTCGGTGGGCGCGAAGCGCACATCACGCCCCGCCGCCACGTCGCGCAGGTGCAGGCGGCGGAAGGGCACCAGGGTGGGCCGCAGGTCACCCCAGAGCCCCAGGCGCTGCAGCAGCTCCCGGCTGGAGTGGGTGAAGGCGTAGGCCCGCTCCCGGGCCTGCAGCGCCTCCGGGGCCAGGGGGTCGTGGAGGCTGACCCGCCAGCCGGCCTGGGCCAGGGCCAGGGCCGCCAGGGCGCCGGTGGGGCCGGCGCCCCGGATCCGGGCATGGAGCGAAGCGGGCATGGCCACAGAAAAGCCGCAGCAGAAAGTCTGCTGCGGCGAAGGGGTCCACCGTGAACGGCGGACCGGAGAGAGGCTGTCCCCCGAAGGGGAGCTGGGATCAGCCGATGCCGAGCAGACCGCGGGTGAAGGCCTCGCCGCCGAGGGCGAACTCGGTGGCCAGCAGGGCGATGAAGCCGAGCATGGCCATGCGGCCGTTGAGCTTCTCGGCGCGCTCGTGGAAGCCCCAGCCGCTCTCGGCGCTCACCACTTCCATGCGGGGTTCGGTGGCGAAGGCGTTGAGGCGGCCGCCGTCCTCGGTGGTGACGGTGGCGCCGCGGATGGCGGAGCGGTCGAGGGCGGTGGGGGTGGCGGCGGTCATGGGAGAACTCCTTGAGAAGTGTTGCGAGAATTGTAACGCATTGTTTCGAAAACGTCCAGCGTCCTCACCCCAGCCGCCGCAGGCAGAGCTCCTCGAAGGCCGGCCGCAGCAGATAGGGGTAGTCGCCCACCCACTGCTTCAGCTGGGGCAGCCAGCCATCGGAGAGGGCGCCGATGCGGGAGAAATCCTTGCGCTCACTGAGCACCAGGCAGCGGATCACCATGCCGCGCCGGATCTTGTCGTGCTTCTTCTCCAGGGGGAAGCGGATCTGGCCCAGGTAGCCGTCCTCATCCTCCAGTTCCAGACAGAGCCAGGTGCGGCGGTTCTCCACCAGCTCCAGACGCCCCTGGCGGTTGGCCTGCTCCCGTCGGTTCTCCACCACCTCCCGCCGAAACTGGTCGGCCACCACCCCCTCGAAGATGGCGGCCGCCGGGTAGCGCCGCAGCACCGCATTGCGGCGTCCCGCCTCCAGGATCGGCCCCCACAGCACATAGAGAAGGAACACGAAGCCCACCACCAGGAACACGGGCCCGGCCTGGCTGCGGAACAGCAGGGTCTGGCTGATCAGCAGGGCGATCACCCCGCCGATCACCGAGATCAGCACCCGCTGCAGCAGCTTGCGCGGGTCGCCGCTGCAGGCGGTGAACTGCGGGCCGGTGGCCACCGCCGGAATCAGGCGCAGCAGTTCGCCGGGTTTGAGGGGGATCAGCATCGGTCCACGGGGCGGTGGCTCACAGCAGCCTCTCGAGGCCGTACACCAGGCCGCCCAGGCGGCGCACCTTGCGCACCGTGAGCAGCACGCCGGGCATGTAGGCGCTGCGGTCGATCGTGTCGTGGCGCAGGGTGTAGGTCTCGCCGGGCGATCCGAACATCACCTCCTGGTGGGCCACCAGACCGGGCAGCCGCACGGAGTGAAGCCGCAGGCCGCTCTCCCGCAGGCCCCCCCGGCAGCCCGCCAGGCTCTCGTGCTCCGCCACCTGCTGGGGGTTGAAGGTCTTGCCCAGCTCCTCCATCAGCTCGGCGGTCTTGAGGCAGGTGCCGCTGGGGGCATCGGCCTTGCGGTTGTGGTGCAGCTCGGTGAGCTCGGCGTAGTCGTAGAAGCGGGCCGCCGCCGCCGCCGCCTGCTGCAGCAGCACCATGCCCACGCAGAAGTTGGGCACCACCGCCCCCCCCATCGAGGCCTTCTCGGCGAAGGCCGCCAGATCCGCCAGCTGGTCGGGGCGCAGGCCGGTGGTGCCGATCACCGGATGGACGCCGTAGGCGAAGGCGCCGCGGCAATGCTCATAGACGACGCCGGGGTGGGTGAAGTCCACCAGCACCGCGCCGCCGCCCGGTCCGGACTGCCGCACCGCCTGGCCCGCCTGGCAGAGACTGCCCTCGAAGTCGGCGCTGATCGCCACCTCCAGTTCCCCCAGCCCCAGGGCCAGCCCGACGTCCTCCCCTTCCCGGCCCGGGGTGGTGTCGATCGCCCCCACCAGGGTGCAGTCGGGGGCCGCCACCACTGCCTTGATCACCTCGGCGCCCATGCGGCCCAGGGCCCCGGCCACCACCACCGGGATCGGCGCCGGCTCTTCTGGGGACGGGGGGATCGCGCTCATCGGGCTGTTACCACTCCAGGGGAGCCTATGTGGCCCGGCCCACCGCGAGGGCTGCAGCCTGTAACGCTGCGCTGCAACCGATCGCGTCCCCGCCGTGAGCTCCGTAGGCTGCTTCACATTGCTCAACGCATCCGCCGCATGTTCACGCAGGTCCGTTCCGCCAGCCGCCGGGTCAGCCCTGCCCCCACCGATGGCGCCAACGACCGGGTGGTGATGAAGGCCGTCTACGTGGTGCTCGAACCCCAGTACCAGAACGCCCTCACCACCGCCGCCACCGGCCTCAACGACCAGAACGGTCCCCTGGCGGTGGAGCTGAGCGGCTATCTGATCGAGGAGCTGCGCGACCCGGCCAACTACGCCGACTTCTGCGCCGACGTGGCGGCGGCCGATGTGTTCATCGCCTCGCTGATCTTCATCGAGGACCTGGCCCAGAAGGTGGTGGACGCCGTGGCCCCGCACCGCGACCGGCTCAAGGCGGTGGTGGTGTTCCCGTCGATGCCGGAGGTGATGCGCCTCAACAAGCTGGGCACCTTCTCGATGGCCCAGCTGGGCCAGAGCAAGAGCGCCATCGCCCAGTTCATGCGCAAGCGCAAGGAAGCCAATGGGGCCGGCTTCCAGGACGCCATGCTCAAGCTGCTGAACACCCTGCCGACGGTGCTCAAGTACCTGCCGGTGGAGAAGGCGCAGGATGCCCGCTCCTTCATGCTCAGCTTCCAGTACTGGCTGGGGGGGACGCCGGACAACCTGCGCAACTTCCTGCTGATGCTGGCCGACCGCTATGTGTTCGGCAAAGCGGAGCTGGGCCGTCCCCAGCTGACGGTGGCCGACCCGGTGGTGTTCCCGGACCTGGGCATCTGGCACCCGCTGGCCCCGGGGATGTTCGAGGACCTCAAGGAGTACCTCAACTGGAGCGCCAGCCGCGCCGACCTCAGCGAGCGGGCCCGCCGGGGCCCGGTGATCGGCCTGGTGCTGCAGCGCAGCCACATCGTCACCGGCGATGAGGCCCACTACGTGGCCGTGATCCAGGAGCTCGAGTACCGCGGCGCCACGGTGATTCCCGTGTTCTGCGGCGGCCTCGACTTCTCCCGGCCCGTCTCCTCCTTCTTCTACGACCCCCTCAACCCGGACCAGCCGCTGGTGGATGGGGTGGTGAGCCTCACCGGCTTCGCCCTGGTGGGCGGTCCGGCCCGCCAGGACCATCCCAAGGCCATCGAGACCCTCAAGCGGCTCAACCGGCCCTACATGGTGGCCCTGCCCCTGGTCTTCCAGACCACCCAGGAATGGGAGGAAAGCGACCTGGGGCTGCACCCGGTGCAGGTGGCGCTGCAGATCGCCATTCCCGAGCTCGACGGCGCCATCGAGCCGATCGTGCTGTCGGGGCGCGACGACGCCACCGGCAAGGCCCACACCCTGCAGGACCGGGTGGATGCGATCGCCGAGCGGGCCATCCGCTGGGCATCCCTGCGGATCAAGCCCCGGGCCGAGAAGAAGCTGGCGATCACCGTGTTCAGCTTCCCCCCCGACAAGGGCAACGTGGGCACCGCGGCCTACCTCGATGTGTTCGGCTCGATCTTCCGGGTGCTGGAGGAGATGAAGGCCAAGGGCTACACGGTGGACGCCATGCCCCGCACCCCCAAGGAGCTGATGGAGGCGGTGCTCAGCGACCCGGAGGCCCTCGAAGGGGCCCCCGAGCTGGCGATCGCCCACCGCATGAGCGTCGAGGAGTACGAGCGGCTCACCCCCTATTCCGAGCGTCTTGAAGAGAACTGGGGCAAGCCCCCCGGCAACCTCAATTCCGACGGCACCAACCTGCTCATCTACGGCCGCCACTTCGGCAACGTGTTCGTGGGGGTGCAGCCCACCTTCGGCTACGAGGGCGATCCGATGCGCCTGCTCTATTCCCGCAGCGCCAGCCCCCACCACGGCTTCGCCGCCTATTACACCTATCTGGAGAAGGTGTGGGGCGCCGACGCCGTGCTGCACTTCGGCACCCACGGCTCCCTGGAGTTCATGCCCGGCAAGCAGATGGGCATGAGCGAAACCTGCTACCCCGATTCCCTGATCGGCGCCCTGCCCAACCTCTACTACTACGCCGCCAACAACCCGTCGGAGGCCACCATCGCCAAGCGGCGGGGCTACGCCTCCACGATCAGCTACCTCACCCCGCCGGCGGAGAACGCCGGCCTCTACAAGGGCCTCAAGGAGCTGGGCGAGCTGGTGGGCTCCTACCAGCAGCTGCGGGAGAGCTCCCGGGGTGTGCAGATCGTCAACGCCATCATCGAGACGGCCCGCCAGTGCAACCTCGACAAGGACGTGGTCCTGCCCGAGGCCGACGCCGCGGAGCTGGATGGTGACGCCCGTGACGGCGTCGTCGGGGCGGTGTACCGCCAGCTGATGGAGATCGAAAGCCGGCTGCTGCCCTGCGGCCTGCACACCATCGGCAAGCCCCCCACCGCCGAGGAGGCGATCGCCACCCTGGTGAGCATCGCCGCCCTGGAGCGGGAGGAGGACGGCCTGCGCTCCCTGCCGGGGCTGCTGGCCGAGAGCCGGGGCCGCACCATCGCCGAGGTGTACCGGGGCAACGATGAAGGGGTCCTGGCGGATGTGGAGCTCAACCGGGTGATCACCGAAACCTGCCGCGCCGCCGTCGGTGCCATGGTCAAGGAGGTCACCGGCGCCGATGGCCGTGTCACCCTGCGCCGCAACTTCGGCTGGTTCTTCGAACTGCTGGAGCGCTTCGGCTACCGGCTGCCCTCCCCCTGGCTGAGCGCCTGCCGCCAGGCCGGCTTCCCGGATGTGGATGTCCCCGAACTCGACCGCACCTTCGCCTATCTGCGTTTCTGCCTGGAGCAGATCTGCGCCGACATGGAGATGGAGAGCCTGCTGCGGGCCCTCGATGGGGAGTACGTCCTGCCGGGACCCGGTGGTGACCCGATCCGCAATCCCGGTGTGCTGCCCAGCGGCAAGAACATCCACGCCCTCGATCCCCAGGCCATCCCCACCCGGGCGGCCATCGCCGCCGCCAAGGTGGTCGTCGACCGGCTGATCGAACGCCAGAGGGCCGAGCAGGGCGCCTGGCCGGAAACGATCGCCTGCGTCCTCTGGGGCACCGACAACATCAAGACCTACGGCGAATCCCTGGCCCAGATCCTCTGGTTCATCGGTGTGCGCCCCATGGCCGATTCCCTCGGCCGGGTGAACAAGCTGGAGCTCATCTCCCTCGAGGAGCTGGGCCGGCCCCGGATCGATGTGGTGGTGAACTGCTCCGGGGTGTTCCGCGATTTGTTCATCAACCAGATGGCCCTGATCGACCAGGGGGTGAAGATGGCCGCCGAGGCCGACGAGCCCCTGGAGATGAACTTCGTGCGCAAGCACAGCCAGGAGCAGGCCGCCGCCCAGGGCATCTCCCTGCGGGAGGCTGCCACCCGGGTGTTCTCCAATGCCAGCGGCAGCTACTCCTCGAACGTCAACCTGGCGGTGGAGAACAGCACCTGGGAGGAGGAGGGTGAACTGCAGGAGATGTACCTCTCCCGCAAGACCTTCGCCTTCAATGCCGACAACCCCGGCGAGATGAACCAGAACCGGGAGGTGTTCGAATCGGCGATGAAGACCGCCGACGTCACCTTCCAGAACCTGGATTCGGCCGAGATCTCCCTCACCGACGTCAGCCACTACTTCGACTCCGATCCCACCAAGCTGATCGCCGGCCTTCGGGACGACGGCAAGACCCCCACCAGCTACATCGCCGACACCACCACGGCCAATGCCCAGGTGCGCTCCCTGAGCGAAACCATCCGCCTCGATTCGCGCACCAAGCTGCTCAACCCCAAGTGGTACGAGGGCATGCTGGATTCCGGCTACGAGGGGGTGCGGGAAGTGGCCAAGCGGCTCAACTTCACCCTGGGCTGGAGCGCCACCAGCGGGGCCGTCGACAACTTCGTCTATGAGGAGGCCAACGAGACCTTCATCAACGATCCGGAGATGCGCAAACGGCTGATGGACCTCAACCCCCATAGCTTCCGCCGCATCGTCGGCACCCTGCTGGAGGTGAACGGCCGCGGCTACTGGGAAACCTCCGACGAGAACATCGCCCAGCTCCAGGAGATCTACCAGGAGATCGAGGATCGCATCGAAGGGGTGAGCCCGTAGGACTGGTCCCGTCACCCCCGTGGTCTCTGAACCGGTGGCGATCCCTGCCGAGCCCAACCCAACGGCCATCGGTTGGGAGGTCCGTGATTGTTCAGGCACTGCAGCACACTGCAGTGCTTGGGCTGCGTGATTGTTCAGTCTGGCCGAATACTGGAAAGTCTTAAGACTGTCCCGATCGACCTGGGTCGCTGGGATTTTTCCCCCTGACCAGGGCTGTCGCCCACCTGCTGGGGCGATGAAGCTTCTGCCGGACAGATTTCTGCGTAGGACTAGGGGGTGCCACGGCACGGATCATGAGCGTCAGTGTCGGCCTTCAGGCTCAGTTCTTCCTGGGCTTGTGCCCTGGCCATGGCCGAGACGATCGATCCAGCTCCATGTCCTATCTCTCAGAGAACCATGTCTAACAAATTCGATGCCGCCGCCAAAGAAGCGGAAGGCAAGATCCAGTCCGCCGTCGGCTCACTGACCGGCGATAAGGGTCAACAGATCAAAGGAGAGGCCAAGCAAGTTCAGGCCGAGGCCATGAAGGCGGAAGCCAAGCTCAAGGAGGAAGCGCAGAAAGCCGCCCAGAAACTCAAGGATTCCGTGGACTAGTTGTTGAGGGCGCTGCCCCGTTGGGACGGCCGGCCGCGGGTCGACAAATGAAAAGGGGGCCGAAGCCCCCCGGAACATCACCTGCGGTCTGAAGCGGCGCCAGGATCAGCGGCCGATCTTGGCCACTTCGGCCCGGGCCCGGGCCAGGACGGCACCGGTGAGGGGCACGTAATCCAGCGACTTGGCGATGGCCTGGCCCTTGGGCGAGAGGCCCCAGTTCAGGAACTGACGCAGCGTGCCCGCCTTGTCGCCGTTGCCACGTTGGTAGGCCAGGATCCAGGTGAAGGAGGCGATCGGGAAGGCATTGGCGCCGGCCGGGTTGCAGTCTTCACCGCCGAGGCGCGCATCCAGCTTGATGGCATTGAGGGCGGCGGCCCCGGTGACGTCGTTGGCCATCACGAACCGGCCGGCCTTGTTCTGGACGGCCGCCGGGGTGATCCGACCCTTCACGAAGGCCTGGTTGAGGTAACCGATCGAGCCGGGGGTGTTCTGGATCAGACCAGCCACACCTTCATTGCCTTTGCCACCCACACCCACGGGCCACTTGACGGCCTTGCCGGTACCCACTCTCGATTTCCACTCGGGCGAGAAGCAGGAGAGGGAGTTGGTGAACACATAGGTGGTGCCGGAGCCATCAGAGCGGTGGACCACGTTGATCGGCCCCCTGCCGCACCTCAGCTGGTCCCAGGTGCGGATCTTGCCCAGGAAGATGTCAGCCACCTGGCGCTGGGTGAGCCTGAGGTTCTTGCAGCTGGGGTTGTTGTAGGCCGGGGTGACGGTGCCGCCCATCATCGGAATCTGCAGGGCGCCGCGCTGGGCGGTCACGCCCTTGGTGAACTCCCCTTTGGACGCATTCAGTTCTTCATCGGTGGCGCCGAAATCAACACTGCCGGCGTGGAACTGGCGCACACCGGCGCCGGAGCCCACCGACTGGTAGTTCACCTGCCGCCTGGTTTCCCTGGCGAATTCGGCGGCCCAGCGCTGATAGGCCGGTGCGGGGAAGGTGGCCCCGGCACCGCTGATCGAATTGCTCTGGGCGATCACCGGAACCGCCAGGCCAGCCGTGAGCATGCCGGCAGCGGAGAGGATCAGGGCCTTCTTCGCGAAGGTCATCAGAATGGTCAATTTGTGGGCAAGTTATGAATAGCAACCCGTTCTGACCATTTGTGTTATGGAGAGGTTAACGGGTGTTCAAGGATTGAACACTCCACCGAACCTCCGGCGAAACGTCCCGTGGAACGCCCCATGGCATGCCCCGTGGAACGCCCCCGGAGCGCCCGCCCGTGGCTGTCCCGGCCGGCCCAGGGCGGCCCTGCATCGGCTGGAGCCGCGGCGGGCCGTGAAGGTCCAGAATGAGAACCGTTATCAGCCATGCCCTTGGCGGTGTGGTTGCCCCTCCCGACCCCCATGGCCCCGATCCCCGTCACCGTGATCACCGGTTTCCTCGGCGCCGGCAAGACCACCCTGCTCAACCGGATCCTCTCCGGCCAGCAGGGGATGCGCACCGCCGTGCTGGTGAACGAGTTCGGCGAGATCGGCATCGACAACGAGCTGGTGGTGGCCACCAGCGACGCCATGGTGGAGCTCAGCAACGGCTGCATCTGCTGCTCGATCAACGGCGAGCTCAGGCAGGCGGTCCATCGGGTGCTGGAGCGCCCCGACCCGATCGACTTCATCGTGGTGGAGACCACCGGCCTGGCCGATCCCCTGCCCGTGGCCATGACCTTCCTGTCCGGGGACTTCCGCGAGCGGCTGCGGCTCGATTCGATCATCACCCTGATTGACGCCGAACACTTCGAAGCCACCGCCTTCACCAGCCCGATCGCCCGGGCCCAGGTGGTCTACGGCGACATCCTGGTGGTCAACAAGCGCGATCGGGTGGACGAGGCGCGGCTGGCCGCCGTGGAGGCCAGCCTGCGGGCGATCAAGGCCGACGCCCGTCTGCTGCGTGCCGATCATGCCGGGGTGCCGCTGTCCATGCTGCTGAGCGTGGGCCTGTTCGAAACCGATCGGCTGGTGGCCCTGCAGGCCGCGGAGGACGCCCACGAGCAGGCCCAGGGACACGACGAGCACCATCACGAGCACCACCACCACGAGCACGGGCACACCCACCACCAAGCCCATACCCCGGAGCTGGAGGGCTTCCGTTCGGTGTCCCTGGCGGTGGAGGCGCCGTTCGATCTGCGCCGGTTCCAGCACTTCCTCGACAACCAGCTTCCCGCCACCGTCTTCCGGGCCAAGGGGGTGCTGTGGTTCCGGGAGAGCGAGCGCCGTCACCTGTTCCACCTCTGCGGCAAGCGCTTCACCATTGACGATTCCGACTGGCCCGCTGGCGGTGCGCGCCACTGCCGGGTGGTGGCGATCGGCCGGGATCTGGACCCACCCAGCCTGCGGGCCCAGCTGGAAGCCTGCGTGGTGGCGCCATGAGCGGGGTGGTTCTCGTCTCAGGACCGCCGGGCTGCGGCAAGACCAGCTGGATCCTGAGCCGTCTGCAGGAGCACCGGGGTCCCCGCGCCTATGGGCGCCTGGACGGCGTCGATCCCGAGGGGCGTCCCCTGGCCCTGGATGGGGGTCTCGATCAGGCCTTTCTCCAGGACCAGATCCCTGATCTGCGCGAGCTGGCTGGCACCACCCAGGACCCCGCAGCGGACGGTGAGGACCTGCTGGCCCTGATCGAGCTGCCCCTCTTCGGGCCCGAGATTCCCCAGACGCTCGCCCCGGGCCTGCGGCCGGATCGCCACCTCCATTTCGGCCGCGACAGCGAGCTGCCGCGTGAGGACACCCTGGTGTTCGGGGCCCTGGACTCCTGGAGCCTGGATCTGGCGACGGAGGTCTGGGATCCCGCCAGCTTGAACAGTTTCTGGTTCGAGCTGGTCAACGGGGCCTACGGGGATGTCTACCGCGCCAAGGCCCTGGTGAACCTGCCCGATGGCCGGGGCTTCCTTTTCAACTGGATGGTGAGCTGCAGCGGCACCCAGTTTCTGCCGCTGCGGAGCGTTGCACCGCCCCACGGACGGCCCATGCGCCTCTCAAGGCTGGTGGTGCAGGGCAAGGGCCTGGACACGGTCGACCTCCAGAGCACGGTCGCCGACTGCCTGCTCAGTGATGCCGTTCTGGAGCTGCAGCAGGCCCCCCGGCGACCCCAGGGGGAGCCGCTTCCCGCCACCGGCTGACGGAACCGACGCCTGCCATCCGATCCCGCCCTTCCCGCTTCCCCATGGCCCACGCCGTTCTCTCCTGCCTGCACGCCAACCTGGCCGCCGTCGAAGCCGTTCTGGACGACATCGACCGGCTCGGCGTCGACACGATCACCTGCCTCGGGGATCTGGTGGGCTACGGCCCCCAGCCCAACGAGGTGGTCGAGCTGGTCCGCTCCCGCGGCATCCCCACCTGCCAGGGCTGCTGGGACGAGGACATCATCGAGGGGCTCAATGCCTGCGAGTGCAGCTATCCCTCCCAGCTGGCGGAGCGGCGGGGCCAGCTGGCCCACCACTGGACCGCGGCGCAGCTGAGCCAGGACAACAAGGCGTTCCTGGCCAGCCTGCCGATGTCCCTGCGCCGGGACCGGCTGGTGTTCGTCCATGGCAGCCCCAACAGCCAGCACGAGTACCTGCTGCCCGACATGGAGGCCTTCGCCGCCCTCGAGCGGGTCGTCTCGGCCGGGGCCGACACGCTCTTCTGCGGCCACACCCACCGTCCCTACGTGCGCGAGTTCCGTGAGGGCTCGATCGAGCTGCGCCTGCGCCGGCCCGACGGCGAGCCCGGACCTGAAGCGGAGCGCCGAGTGGATCTTCCCGTTCGCCGCATCGTCAACGCCGGCTCGGTGGGCGAGCCGAGGCACGGGGGCACAGAGGCCACCTATGTGATCCACGACATGGACCGCGACACGGTGGAGATCCGCCGGGTCCCCTACGACGTCGAGCGCACCTGCCGGGCGATCCTGGCGGTGGGCCTGCCGCCGCCGTTCGCCTGGCGCCTGCGCCACGGGTTCGAGTATGCCGAGCGGGCCGACGATGCCAGCCACGTGTGTGAGCGCTGATGGCACGGTGGGCATTGCTGAGCGGCCTGGGCGGCGACCTGGACGTCTATGAGGCGGTGCTGGCGGACCTGCGGCGCCAGCGGGTGGAGACCCTCTTTCTGCTGGGGGACCTGATCGGCCCGGAGCGGGATTGCCGGGCGCTGCTGGAGCGTCTGCAGCATCCCCGCCGGGGGGAGCTGCGGCCGCACTGCATCTATGGCTGGTGGGAAGAGCAGCTGCTGGCGGAACGGGGCTACCGCGGTGAGCGTCGGGCCGAGGCCCTGCGGCGGGAATCTGGAGAGGACGCCGTGCAGGCCCTGCTTCGGGCCGTGGATCCCGGCTTCATGGACTGGCTGGCCGCCCTCCGGTTCGGCTTCGTCGAGCTCGACTGCGCCCTGCTCCATGGCAGCTCCGCCGACGTGGGGGACAGCCTCGGCAGCGCCACGGATCCCCTGTGCCTGCTCGATCGCCTCACCCGCATGGACGTGAACCGGCTGTTCACGGCCCGCAGTGGCGAACAGTTCAGCGTTGCGCTCTGCGGCGGGGGGATCACCGCCCAGGTGCGGGACCTGGAGGGGGAGCGGCAGCTGCGCCAGAGTGTGCCCCGTCGCCAGGTGATCGGCGTGGGCCGCGGGTTGCGGTACACCCTTTACGACCCGGGAACCGACCACCTCGATTTCCGCACGGCGCCTGGTCCGGCCCGCCCGCGCCGCAGGGGGTTCGCATGACGGCGGCGTTCGGCGGCGTGCTGGGAACGCTGGAGCTCCAGCGGGCGGCCGACGGCTGCCGGTCGTCACGGCTGTGCGGGACCGGGTCCGGGTGGTCAGTTTCGACGGGCCGGGCTTCGGCGACAGTGACCGTCCGGCGCTCGGCGAAGACGCCGCCCTGCGGCGCACCAGCCTGGAGGGGGTCCTCACCGACCTGGACGCCCGCCAGCATGGCCCCGCCCCGCTCCACCCGGGAGATGGAGTTTCTGGCCCAGACCCGCGGCGGTGAGCCATCTCCCCTGCCGACTCGGCCTGCACCAGGAGTTCGGCTCCCCGCTGGGGCGGCGGTTGCTGGCAGCTCTGGATCCGCAGCCCTGTGAGCCGTCGTCGTGCCCTGTGCGGGCTTCCGCTCCACGGGGACCGACCCAGGACATCGCCCCGCGACCGGCGATCAGACCGCCGCACCCCTCAGCCGGCGTCCCTCTCGATGCGCACCCACAGACTGCGGCGGGCATCCAGGGTCACCAGCAGCTCCAGGTGCTCGGCCGTGATCGCCCTGGCCTCCTCCATGCGGCCATCCAGAGTCAGCTGGGACAGGCGCTCCATGCACCAGTCCCGTTGGAGGGTGAGGGCGAGGACGCGTTGCAGCTGGGCTTCATCCTCGGAAGAGGGAACACTGGTCATGGCTGGCCTGCCCATGGATGCCGTCAATCTGTCGATCTCTGGCGGGTCGATGTAGGCGAAGCGCACAAAAGACGGTGCCTTTGCTGACTCTGGATGGAGACGGTGACCAATGTCACATCAGAGTGTGAGATCGGGGCGGCTCCACCGCCATGGCCTGGCTAGGGGTAGGAAGGACATCCCTGCCCTGCCTGTGAAAGAGCTCACCTCCGCGATCAATCAACACCTGGCCGCAGAGTTTCAGGCCGGCCACACCTATCTGGCCATGTCGATCTGGCTGCGGGAAAAGGATCTGGCCGGATTTTCCACCTACATGCTCGAGAAGAGCCAGGAGGAGCGCAACCATGCGGCCCGCATGATTGCCTACCTGGTCGACAGCGACGAACAGGTGGAGCTGCCCACCATCGAAGCGCCTGAACGCAGCTGGCCGTCGGTGCAGGGGCTGTTCGATCGGGTCTACGACATGGAGAAGGGGGTCACCGCTTCCATCAACCGTCTCTACGCCATGGCGGAGGATGTGGGCGAGCGCAGCGCCACCGCGATGCTCGACTGGTTCGTGGCCGAACAGCTTCAGGAGGAGGCCGAGGCCCGGTTCGTGCGCAAGCGCCTGCGGCTGGCCGGTGACAACAGTGCCGCCCTGCTGCTGCTGGACCAGCAGTTCCTGGAGGGGACGGCCCTGGCCCACGTCAAGGGCGGCCTCAGTGGCGCCACCGGTGCCTGAGCCTTGATGGCCCCATCCCACGACCGTTCTGTCCCGTTTCCGCTGAATCCGCCCGCCCGTTGTGTCCATGCCCGCTCCTGAGGGCACTGCCCCTGTGCGTGCCGAGTCCTGTCCCTCCTGCGGCGATCGCCCGGAGGATCGACCGCCGCGACGGGCGGGCTGGCGCTGGGGGGCCAGCGGCTCCTGCCATGGTCCCGGGGGAGCCGGGCGCCGGGGCTCGGGGTGGCAGGTCGCCCTGCTGGGCATGCCCAACACCGGCAAGTCGACGCTCTACAACCGCCTCACGGGCGGCCATGCGCAGATTGCCAACTGGCCCGGCCTGACGGTGGAGCTGCTGCGGGGGCCGATGCCGCCGGACCGCAACGGCACCACCTACGAGCTGGTGGATCTGCCGGGGATCCACGACCTGAGCGGCAGCAGCGAAGACGAGGCCGTGGTGCAGCGCTTCCTGCGCCACACGCCTCCCGATCTCGTGCTGGTGGTGCTCAATGCCAGCCAGATCACCAGCCAGCTGCGCCTGCTGCTGCAGCTCCAGCAGCTGGGACTGCCGGTCGTGGCGGCGCTGAACATGAGCGATGAAGCCCGCGGCTTCGGCCTTGGCATCGATCACCGGGGGTTGTCGCAGGACCTCGGCCTGCCCGTGCTGCCCGTGAGCGCCAAGCACAACCAGGGCATCGCCGCGCTCATCAAGCGGTTGCATCAGTGGGGCGAGAGCTCCAGCGCGGCTGGCTGGGCGCCGCCGGCCGGCCAGGGCGAGCTCCAGGCTGGGGAGGATCGGCTGCGGGATCTGGTGGCCCGTCACGTGACGCTGCCGGAGCGGTTGCTGAACCGCCGCACCCGTCTGGTGGATCGCGTGCTGCTCCATCCCCTGGTTGGCCTGGTGCTGTTCCTGGGCCTCGTCCTGGCGGTGTTCGAGGTGTTGTACGCGGTCACCGCTCCGCTGCAGGAGCTGCTGGGAACGGGGCTCGACTGGATCCAGGCCAGCGGGCTGGAGCCCGTTCTGCGGGGGTTGGGAACGCCTGACTGGTTGCGGCGCTTCCTGCTGGACGGCCTCTGGCTGGGGGTGAGCACGGTGGCCACCTTCCTGCCCCTGATCTTCGTGTTCTACGTCCTGATGGCCATCATCGAGGACTCGGGCTATCTGCCGCGTGCCGCCTTTCTGATGGATGGCTTCATGCGCTGGCTGGGGCTCGATGGCCGTGCCTTCGTGCTGCAGGTCATGGGGTTCGGCTGCAACGTGCCCTCGATCATGGGAACACGGGTGATCCGGGATCGGGGCATGCGCCTGCTGGCGATGCTGTGCATCCCCTTCGCCCTCTGCCAGGCCAGGCTGACCGTGTTCCTGTTCATGGCCGGCGTGTTCTTCCCCCGACCCTGGTGGGCGCCTGGGCTGGTGCTGTTCGGGTTCTATGGGATGAGTTTCCTGGCCGCCGTGATCACGGGCCTGGTGTTCCAGCGGGCCTTTCCGAGTGGGGAAGCCTTCGTGCTGGAGCTGCCCCCCTACCGGGCCCCCAGCCTCACCACCATCCTGCGCCGGGGCTGGACCTCGATGCTGAACTTTCTGGTCACCACCCGCGTGTTCATCATCGTGGGTGCCGCTGCCATCTGGCTGCTCACCAACCTTCCACCGGGAGCGGCGGAGGGATCGGGCCGCACCCTCGCCGGAGGCATCGGCGCGCTCTTCCAGCCGTTGCTGGGTCCGATCGGCATGAATCCGGAGCTCACCGTCTCCCTGTTCTTTGGCTTCATCGCCAAGGAGATTCTGCTGGGAGCGATGGCCGTGATCTACGGGACCACCGAATCCGGCCTGGGCGGTGCGATCCAGAG
This sequence comes from Cyanobium sp. Copco_Reservoir_LC18, assembly GCF_009834675.1. Classification (NCBI taxonomy): domain Bacteria; kingdom Bacillati; phylum Cyanobacteriota; class Cyanophyceae; order Synechococcales; family Prochlorococcaceae; genus Cyanobium; species Cyanobium sp. Copco_Reservoir_LC18. Next base: position 96,653 of record NZ_ASAC01000015.1, on the reverse strand, counting down.
CGCCATCACACCGTTGCAGTCCCTGAGTTTCATGACCTTCGTGCTGCTCTACACCCCCTGCCTGGGCACCGTGGCGGCCCAGATCCAGGAAGCCCGGAGTCGCCGTTTCGCCCTGCTGTCCCTGGGATGGTCCCTGGTGCTGGCCTGGGTGCTCGCCTTCCTCGTCTATCAGGGCGGGGGGTTGATCCTTTCCCTGCACTGATCAGTGTGGAGCGATCACATGGACGTCCATTTCAGCGGCATGTTCGGGGCGGAGCATGAATTCCAGAAGCCCGCTGGCCAGATGCAGGAGGCCACCGGGCTTGCCGCGCCGCAGCACCTCCACTTCCACCCCCGGCCGCACACCCATCGACAGCAGCCGACGCTGGAGTCCGGGATGGGTCGGCAGGGAGGCGATCGAAACTCTGGTGCCCGCAGGAACCTGACTGAGGGGCATACCCAACCTGCCGTCGGCTTCCACCCTAGGACCGCCCACGACGGCACCCCGGCCCCAGCGAGACGGCAAGGGTCTGCTCCATCCACCTCTTGCTTCGCACCACACCCTGCCTCCTGCTGAAGGGCCGACTCCGTTCAAGTTCCTGGTGCTGGAGCTGCCGTGCGAGTCCGATCCGGGCCTGGGTCAACTGGGGAGGGTCCGCCAGGATCGCTGTGATCGGGTCGCTGCGGCGGATGCGGTTCAGCACCCCATGGATCTCCGGGGGCTGTTCCTCTCAGGCCACCCACGCCATCCCAGATCGCCTGTGGGGAGGGGACCGTCATCGTCCTGCCGAGTTCACGCCCCTTCTTCACCACGCCCCGCGCCCACCATGGCCACCCTCAAGGGCGGGCCTCCACGGCTTCGGCGAGCTGCCGCAGCGTCGGATGACTTTGGTGGGAAGCGGAATGAATGCTCCCATCCTCGACCATGGCGATGAAGCGGGCCAGTTCCCTGGCATTCCCCCGGTAGAACTGGGGCTGGTCCCGCTTGAAGTTCTCCAGGGCCGTTTCGGCGTTGTAGTCGCGCTTGAGTCGGTTCAGCTCGCTGACCAGCTGCTGACGGTCGTTGTTGTAAACGATGAAGTTCTGCGGCAATCGCCCGCTGCAGCCCGGCTGCGGTGTCTCCAGGTAATGGGCGTGGCACCAGCGGGCATAGGGCGTCAGAATGATGCCGCCACAGGCCTGCACCTCACAGATCGGCAGTCCGAACGATTCGCAGTGGGCCACGAAATAGAGGCTGCAGCTCCTGTAGATCGTTCGGATCTCCTGCATGGAATAGCTGCCATGGAGCACCTTGAAGGGGATGCCGGCTTCGAGGCATGCCTGGATCTGGATGGCCCGCTCGGCCAGATGCTCGGGACGCTCGAAATCAATCAGCGCACAGATCTCCCTGGTTTCAATGGCCAGGGAAGGGTCGATCATATTGATTCCTACCGGCGAATACCTTTCCGCCCCTGGCAACACAGGAAATTCAGACACTTCCGTGATGCAGAGATGGTGGTCATAGCGGTTGGTTCCCCAGTGCTTGCCCTTGGGAACGCGTCTGCTCGCCACAGCGTCGTGGATCCACTTCACCCAGTCGGCTCGGCTGCCCAGGTAGACCAGATCATAGAGAACGATGGGCAGGTGAGGGAGATCACGGCGCAGGCGATTGTCATCAAAGAAGAGTTCGAAATAGGCACCGGGCATGTGACCTACGATGACGACAACGTCCACGGTTCCGAGGCTGCGCAGAAGCCGTTGGTAGTTCAGCCATGCAGCGCTTCTCTGGGCCGAAAGAAACAGCCGTCCTCTCCAGTTCGCCCCTTGTCCCGCCTCCGTTCTGTGCCTGCGTGGAAGGGATTCCAGGCCGTTGTACAGGAGCAGGCTGTCCACGCCGATCTCCCTGAACATGCGCTCCAGTCCTTCCGCCAGGGGCCGGTAGAAGCTGTTGGCTCGGTTGGCCAGGATGGCGACTCTCACGGGGTGGTGTCCCCGGCTGCGGTTCGGAGGATTCTGAGGCCCTGCAGGTTCATTCAGCCGGCTCGAATCGACCCCGGACTTTAGGTGCATGGTCCCCAATCCCTGCGATCTCACACACCGGTCGCCTCCAGGTGCGCCACCCCAAGGCCGCAGCCCGGGCAGGGCCGCATCGGATAGGTGTTGAAGGGGAAGCGGGGGGGCTGGAAGGGCTCGATGCCCCGACGCCGGTCGAAGCGCACCATGCCGACACGGCCGCTGTGGGCCACCACCAGTGCCGTGCGCCCCAGGCGGCGCTGGCTGCGGGCCCAGCTGCCGGTGTTGTAGTAGGTGATGTGGCAGGGGCCCTGCTCCTCACCGCGGGTGTCCGGCAGGGCCAGGGGGGTGGCTTCGGGGATGTGGGTGTGGCCGTTGATCAGCCCGTCGAGGGGCTCCGGACCGTGCCGCTCCCGCTGCAGGTGCCGGACGATGCCGCGCTTGATCAGCCGGTCGTGGCCGGTGCGGCTCTTGAGGGCACTCTCGAGCACGAAGGCCAGGGAGAAGCCACCGGAGGAGTTGAGGCCCCGGCTCACCGGAATGGGCCATTCCCGGTGGCTGGCCAGCAGATCCACCGCGTTCTGCAGGATCGCCTCGGCGTTCCAGCCGGCCGGCTGGGCTCCGGCGGCCGGCCGGGTGAAGGGGGACAGCAGGCCGTTGATGCCGGCGCTGTAGTGCTCCTGGAGGCGGGCCAGCCCCTCGGCGGCGCCGGCGTGGAAGCGGATCAGCCGGTCGTACTCGTCGCCGTGGCGCACCAGCAGCCGCTGCCCCGCCGGCGTGCGGTAGACGGCCTGGCGCCGGATGGCGTAGCCGGGCCGCTCCAGGCCGGCATGGCAGCGCAGGTAGGCGTCGTGGTTGCCGGGGATGTAGACGATCGCCACCCCCGCCCGGTGCAGGGCCTCGAGCTTCTCGATCACCCGGCGATGGGAGCCCCGCAGCAGCCTCGCCTCCTTCAGGAACTCGCTGGCCGGGGATGCGCCGCGGCTGTCGCTCAGCAGGGTGTCGATCCGATCGGTGAGAAAGGAGGCATCCACATTGGCGTTGAAGCGGATCGCCTGCAGATCGATGATGTCGCCGACCAGAAACAGGGTTCTGGGGCGGATGCACTCCAGGAAGGCCGCCAGATGGCCGGCCTCGCACTGATTGGAGCCCAGATGCAGGTCGGAGATGAACAGGGCGTCGCAGCTGAGCACAACGGTCGGCAGGGAGGTGGACGGGGGCCCTCGATCAGGGCGAGCCTTGCTTCGACGCCGGCACCGCCTGGGGCCCCAGCAGCGGCCCGCCCGCCAGGCGCCGGATCGCCACCACCCCGGGGCGGGGGGCCCGGCCGGGGACACCGGAGGGCCAGTTGGAGCCCAGGGGCACCCAGCGCAGCTGCTCGAAGGGCCGGCCGGAGCGATCCACCAGCCGGTGGGCCTGGGCCTCACGGGCCTCCGCCGAGGGGCGGGTGCCGTGGTCCTCGCCCGGGTGCTGCACCGCCAGGAACAGGGTGGATTCGCCGGCGTCGAAACAGGGGCCACAGAACTCGCATTCCATCGGTCCGGTGGCGAAGCAGAAGGCCTCACCGGCGTGGGGGCCACGGCTGGGCAGCACCCAGCAGCTGTTGTTGCCGAACAGATCCAGGTCGGCTGATCTGGTCGAGCGGTCGGTCACCATCCAGAGGGTCCCCTGCCGGTCGATGGCGAGGTTGTCGGGGTTGGCGAAGCCCATCCCCCCTTGCCACGGGGCCCCGCCGGTGGCCACCAGTCGCCAGCGGAAGGAGCCGGCCCGGTCCGGACTGTCGTCGGCCAGGCCCATGATCCAGCCGTAGGGCCAGGTGGCCTGCCCCTGGGGCCCCTGGAAGATGGCCGGATCGGCCCGGCCGTCGTCGCTGCCCCCACCGGCGGTGAAGGCGATCAGCAGGTCGCCGCTGAGCGGATCGATCACCGTGTCCTCGGGGCGGGCCGCGGGGGTGGCGCCGATGGCGCAGGCGGCCAGGTGGGCATCGATCAGGATCGCCCCCATCCGCTCCTCCCCCTCCCCGGGGTAGAGGTCGGCCAGGGTGGCGAAGCGGCGCCGGTAGGCCGCCACGGCTGCGTCGCTGGTGAAGGCTTCGGCCCCGGGCCGGAGGCGGTCGGAGTGGGGCAGCAGCACCGCCTGCTCCACCCCGAAGCGGGCAAAGTGGCCCGGCCCCAGGGGCTCCACCGGGGTGCTGGGCTCCAGGGGCAGCCAGCGGCCCCGGCCCTCGCCCCCCTTGGCGTTGGGCGGATCGAAGCGGGCCACCTCAAGGCGCCCGGCGCTGAACAGCTCCGAGTTGGCCGGGTCGGCGGGATCGCGGATCAGCCCGTCGCTGACGAAGCGGTAAAGGTGGCCGCCGTGGCGGTCGCAGCCGGAATAGACGATCAGGGGCTGGCCGGCGACGGCCTTGACGGCCACCGCCTCGTGGCGGAAGCGGCCCAGCCAGCTGTGCTTCACGGCGGGGCGTTCGGGCCGGCGCGGGTCGAGCTCCACCATCCAGCCGTACTTGTTCCCCGCCAGGCCGAAGGGGTTGCCGAGGCCGTCGAGGCGCTGGCCGTCGTAGGCGAAAGGGCGGGCGGCGGGCGGGACCGGGGAGCCGTCCGCGTGGACGGCCTCGGCCACCTGGCTCTGCATGTTCTCCTCGGCGCTCAGCACGGTGCCCCAGGGGGTCTCGCCGCCGGCGCAGTTGGCGAAGCTGCCGATGATCGCGTCCCCGAGGCCGTCGTCGTAGCCCAGCCGCTGGCGACGACGGAACACGGCCGCCGCCGGCCCCGAGCTGCGCAGGCGCCGGGCGGGGTCGCGCCAGCCGCTCAGGCCGGTGATGCGGCGATCGAAGCGGCCGGGTACCCGCCGCCAGGGGCCGCCCGGCTCCCGCACCAGTTCGATCACCCCGACCCCCAGGTCGGCCATCGCCGCCGCCGCCAGCTGGCGGATGGGCTCCAGCAGCGGGTCGTCCGACGGCAGGCTGGTGGCATCCACCCGGCCGCCCCGGGCGGCCAGGGCGTCGATCACGGCGTCGAACGGCAGCTCCCCGCCCACCGCCTCGGCGTAGCCCTGCCGCCAGGCCCGGGCGCTGATGTACTCGAAGTTCACCGTCAGCAGGGCCCGGTCCGCCGCCAGGGGCAGGAAGGAGAGGTGGTCGTTGTTGAAGCCGAAGCGGCCGTCGGCCAGCGGATCCCCCCAGACCGCGATCAGATCGGCCCGGAAGCCCTCCGGCAGCACCAGCCGGTCCTCCAGTTCGATGCGGGCGTAACGGCGGCGCTGCTCCGCCGCATCGAGCCCATCGCTGGGCACCGGCAGGGGGGTGGGGACGGTGGGGAAGGGGAGGGGCGGCGCCGGGGAGGCCCCGGCTTCGGCGGCCGCCGCCTTCCCCGGGGCGGCCTTGGGCAGCACGGCGCCGGCGAAGGAGCAGGCCCCGATCCCGAGCAGGGAGAGCAGGTCGCGTCGGTTCATCGATCCGGGGGGCAGGGGGCGCTGCGGCGTGGTGCCAGCAGGGCCAGGTGGTTGTCCTGCAGGGGGCTGAAGTTGTCGTCCGCGGCCAGCAGCAGGCTGGGGCGGCCATCGGCCCGGTCGGGCCCCGGGGTCAGGGCCTCCCAGTTGTCGGGCGGCAGGCCGGCCGCGATCAGATCCCACTGGTGGATGGGCTCGATCACTGCCTTGGGATCGGCCCGTTCGTCCGGCAGCGGGTAGTGGGCCAGGAGCACCTGCCATCGGGCGGGGGCCTGGAAGCGCCGCAGCAGGGCCAGCAGGGCCGGCGACGGGCCGGAGCCATCGACCACCAGCAGGTCGGTCAGACCCCAGCCCTCGCCGGCGGGGATGGCCAGCCGGGCCAGGGCCCTGGGCTTCGGCCCGGTGGGTTCCAGCGCCCAGCCCAGCAGCCGCACCTGGGCGGGGGGGTCCTGGCTCAGGGGCGACTCCGCCGCCATCAGCAGCACGTCCGTGCGCCCCGGGCGGCGCAGCAGGGCCAGGGATTCCGGCCCCTGGTTGGCGCCCAGTCCCTGCCCCGGGGCCGGCTGCCAGTCGGCGGGCAGGGGGAAGGCGCCCTGCAGCACGCCGCTGCTCCGATCGAAGGCCAGCAGCTGGGCCGGCCGGGCGGCGCTGCGGCGCCCTTCGCTGGCCACCCAGAGCCGCTCGCCGGCCACCACCATGCCTTCGGCGTCGATCTCCGCCGGCAGCGGGGCCTGGGGCGCTCCCTTCAGCTCCAGCTGGAACAGGGGCCGCAGCGGCACCCGGCCCAGCTGCCGCACGCCGCTCCAGCCGTCCACCCGGCCCCGGGGGGCATCGCTGAGCAGCAGCAGTACATCGCGGTGGTTGTCGTAGCCGGCGGCGGAGTAACCGCCCAGCTGAGCTCCATCCGCTCCGCGGCGCGGCAGGCGGGCGCCCGCCACCAGCTCCCAGCCAGCCTCGGCGGGGCAGGGCAGCAGGGGCGGCGGCAGGGGGGCTGGCGGGGAGGCGGCGATCAGGGGCACAACCATGGTGGGAATTCTCCCGTCGGCGGAGGAGGCCGGCGGCATCCCGGGACACCAGGGGGCGGGCCGGGTAGGGTCAGGGCAGCGAAGGGGGATGGGTGATGCGATCCCCAGCGGGAGCCCAGCCGCCGGCCGGTGGTCTGGCGGAAGACACGGGCCGGCGCCTGGCGGTGCTGATCGACGCCGACAACGCCCGGGCGGCGGTGATCGAGGCGGTGCTGGAGGAGGTGGCCCGCTTCGGTGAGGCGATCGTGCGGCGCATCTACGGGGATTTCACCTCCAGCCAGAGCGCTTCCTGGAAGGCGCTGCTGAACAAGTTCTCGATCAAGCCGATGCAGCAGTTCGCCTACACCGTGGGCAAGAACGCCACCGACAGCACGATGATCATCGATGCGATGGATCTGCTCTACACCCGCCGTTTCGACGGCTTCTGCCTGGTGACCAGCGACAGTGATTTCACCGGACTGGCGGTGCGTCTGCGGGAGGAGGGCCTGCTGGTGTACGGCTTCGGGGAGGAAAAGACGCCGGCGGCGTTCCGCAACGCCTGCCACAAGTTCCTGTTCACCGAGGTGCTGCGCACCGCTTCCCGGCAGGGGGAGACCAGTGACGAAGCGGGCGAGGCCCGGCGGGCCCGGGATGCCGGACCCCCCGCCAGCGCCCATCCGCTCATCCCGGCCGACTTCCTGATGGAGGCCCTGGACCGCTCGGTGGATGAATCGGGATGGACCCAGCTGGGCACCTTCGGCAGCTACCTGCAGAAGATCCAGCCCGATTTCGATACGCGCCTCTATGGCTTCCGCAAGCTTTCCGACCTGGTGCGCGGCTGCCCCTCCCTGTTCGTGATGGAGGAGCGGGAGGCCCCCAGCGGCAACCGCACGATCGTCTATGTGCGCGCCCGCGAGGACGACTGAGGCCGGCAGACTGGTCCGCGTCCGCTGCGGCCCCATCTCTGCCATGACCGTCCTGCGCCTGGCGGCCTTCAGCGACGGGGAACGGGGCGGCAACCCGGCCGGCGTGGTGATCGGCGAGCGTCTGCCCGCGGAGAGCGAGATGCAGGCCATCGCCGCCGAGGTGGGCTACTCGGAAACGGCCTTTGCCGCCCCCCAGGGGAACGGCTGGCGGGTGCGCTACTTCTCTCCGGTGGCCGAGGTGCCCTTCTGCGGCCACGCCACCATCGCCCTCGGCGCGGCCCTCGCCGAACGGTGCGGGGACGGGGTGTTCCCGCTGATGCTCAACCAGGCCGAGATCACGGTGGAGGGCCGGCGGCAGGGGGAGCGCTGGAGCGCCGCCCTGCAGTCGCCCCCCACCCGCAGCGCTCCGGTGACGCCGGAGCTGCTGACGGCCGCCCTGGAGCTGTTCGGCTACGACCCCGGCGACCTGGATCCGGCCCTGTCCCCCGCCGTCGTCCACGGCGGTGCCGACCACCTGCTGCTGGCCCTGCGCCGCCGCGGGGATCTGGCCGCCATGCGCTACGCCATGGAGGACGGGGCCCGGCTGATGGCGGAGGCGGGCCTGCTGACGCTGCTGCTGGTGTGGGCCGAGGGGCCCCGGCGGTTCCACAGCCGCAACGCCTTCGCCGTCGGTGGCGTCTACGAGGATCCGGCCACCGGTGCCGCCACCGCGGCCCTGGCCGGCCACCTGGGGCGCCTGGGCTGGCCCCACGGCGGGTCGATCACGGTGGTGCAGGGGGAGGACATGGGCTGCCGCTCCCTGCTGGAGGCCGAGATTCCCGCGGTGCCGGGGGCTTCGGTGCGGGTGGCGGGGCAGGTGCGCCGCCTGGGGCCCTGATTCAGGAGGCCTTCTCCAGGCGCTTCACGATCCAGCCCATCAGCACCAGGGAACCCAGCAGCGCCACCAGCAGGGCGATCGTCATGGAAACGGGGGCAGGTCCGTCGCATTATGACCACAGGCACCCCAGCCCTGGCCCGAGCCGTGCACAGCCATCCCGAGCTGGTCTTCGTCTACGGCACGCTCAAGCGCGGCCACGGCAACCACCACTGGCTCCTGGATGCGCCCTTCCTCGGGGAGGCGGTGCTGCCGGATGTGGTGCTCCACGACCTGGGCCCCTTCCCGATGGCCGTGCCCGGTGAGGGGGTCGTGCGGGGTGAGGTGTACCGCGTCGATGCCGCCGGCCTGGCCCGGCTGGATCGGCTGGAGGGCTACCCCCGCCTCTACGACCGCCGGCCCCTGCCCCTGGCCGATGGCCGCCAGGCCTGGGTCTACCTGGGGCGGCCCCACCAGGTGCGCCACGTGTCCCCGATCGCCGACGGCTGCTGGCGGGGACCGGCACCGGGAGCGGCCGTGCGCCGCAGCCAGATGGGCCTGGCCGTGGTGCTGGCCCTGGGCGGGGCTGCGCTGCTGGCGGCCGCGGTCCCCTCCGTCGCCCTGGCCATCGACACCCTCTCCCAGTGCAACGCCTGGCGCGGCAGCCGCGGCAGCGCACGGGTGCTGCTGGGCAACGGCCTCGGCGCCGCCCACTACCTCACCAAGAAAGTGCGGTGGCAGGAGAGCCCGGCCGAGGCTCCCGTGGCGCTCTACAGCGACAGTGATCTGCAGCGGCTGTGCGGGCGTTAGCCGCCGGCCACCAGCCAGCGCCCCCCCGTGCCCAGGGCCACCACCAGTCCGCCCAGGGCCAGGGACGGGCCGCTCCAGAGGGCCAGCTGCAGCAGGCGCCGCAGCATCAGCAGGGATCCGCCCACCCCCACCAGCACCGCCAGGCTCTGGCAGAAGGCGATCACGTGGGCATCGGCGCTCCAGGCGGGCAGACGGGCGGCCAGGGCCGGCCAGAGGGTTTCGGTGCTCACCGGCAGCAGGCGGCCCCCCTCCGCCATGCCCATGGGCAGATGCTGGGCCAGCAGCAGGGCCCAGAGCAGGGGCAGCAGGGCGTAGAGCAGCAGCCAGCTGGGGCTGGCCGGCCGCAGCCGGGCCACCAGGGGCCGCAGCAGCAGCCACAGCCCCGCCGGCAGGGCCAGGGCGAGGGCGGCGAAGGCCAGGCGCCCCAGCAGCGGGCCCTGCGCCAGGCCATCCGGAGCCAGGGGCAGCCAGCCCAGCAGCCGCTCGGCGTGCCGCAGGCAGACCCCGCCGGCCAGCACCAGGATCAGTCCCGCCTCCCCCGCCGGGGGCGCCATGTCGCGCTGCAGGTCGGCGGCGGGGGGACGCAGGCGCAGCTGCACCGAACGGTGCGGGCAGGCCTGGGCGCAGGTGAGACAGAGCACGCAGTTGCGGTTGTCGGCGAGGTGGGCCGGATGGGTGCCCAGGGGGCAGCCGGCGGTGGCCATCCCCTCCCCTTCCGCCGGGCCCCCCTTGAAGCAGGCATAGCTGCTGCAGCTGCCGCTGCAGGTGCCCGCCTCCGCCCGCAGCTCGCTGATGGCCAGCTTGGCGAACAGGCCGTTCATGCCCCCCACCGGGCAGAGGTGCCGGCACCAGAAGCGCTTCTCGAAGCGCAGGGAGCCGACCACGGCACCGGCGGTGATCAGCAGCAGCAGGGCGCTGCTCTGGCGGGCGCTGTTGCGCAGGTCACCCAGTTCCTCCCACAGCAGGATCGCCGCGAAGCCGGCCGCCAGCAGGGGGGCCGCCCAGCGGTCGCTGTCCCCCCGCGGCCAGCGGGCCGGCCGCCAGCCCAGTCCCGTCGCCAGCCGCTGGACGATCTCCCCCCAGACCATGAACGGGCAGAAGGAGCACCACAGGCGGCCCACCAGGGGATAGGCCAGCAGGATCAGGGGCCACCACCAGGCCCAGAAGAGGTTCAGGTCGCCGTTGTGGGCGCGGTCCTGGGGCCCCCACCAGAGCCAGAGGTTCACCAGCACGAACACCCAGCTCACCACCCCGTAGAGCAGGGCGTTCCAGAGCATGGGCGAGCGCATGAGCTCCCGGAGCTGGGGCTTCCAGCGCCACAGATCGAAGCGGGCCCGCTGGGGACGCCGCAGCGTCCAGAACACGTCCTCGGGCAGCTCCTCCGGATGGGCGCCGCTGCACTGGCGCAGGGCCCGCTCGATCAGCTCCAGCAGCTCCCGCACATTGCCGGGGAAGTCGTAGGTCTGGAGGCGCTTCACCAGCCCCTCCCCCACGGCCGGCGGCCGGCTCCAGCCCAGGCTGAGGGCCTTCTGCCGCACCCCGTAACGCAGCCATTCGCCCAGGTCCTGGCGCCGCACCCGCAGCGGTGGCACCCGGATGGGGCAGCCGAGGGTGTCGAAATCGGGGGCGCTGGTCTCGGCGGTGAGGAACACCCGGCCGGCGAAGTTGTGTTCGCTGTGGTCGGGGCCCGGTGAGCGCCAGCGACCGCTGCGGGCCAGCTCCAGCAGGGCGGGCCGCAGGGCGGGGTCGGCGCGGTCGATCTGATCCAGCAGCAGCCCGCCGGTACCGATGCAGTCGATCAGGGCCACACCGCCGGCGGGCGCGCCGAAGAGTTCGGCGCCGTCGGCCCGCAGCTGGGCGCAGTTGACGCGCACCAGCAGCTGCTTGCGGTCCGAGGAGCCGAAGTGGATCAGGGCGGCGAGGTTGTCCTTCTCCAGGCCGGGCTCACCGCTGATCAGCACCGCCCGGCGGCTGGTGTCGGCGGAGGCGGCGCGGATGGCGTCCCGCAGCTTCTGGGCATAGCGGCTGCTGCCGACCACGCCGCGGCGGGCCCGGCCCAGCAGGTAGGGGGCCAGCCGCAGCAGGCAGGCCCTCGGATCGGGGGTGGCCTCCGGCGGGCTGGACGTCATCGCTGACCTCGTGCTGGTTCGATTCTGGTCGGAGAAGATGGCCACGCCGGCGCGCCCACTTCGGACCCCTCCCCACGCTGATGGTTTTCGCATGAACGGGCCGGGTTCGGCCGAGTTTCCGTGGCGCGGTCACCGGCTGCAGCTGCTGGGCCAGCGGGCCGTGTGGGATCCCCAGCAGGGGCTGCTGCTGGTGGCGGATCTGCACCTCGGCAAGGCGGAGAGCTTCCAGAGCCAGGGCATCCCGCTGCCCAGCGACGGCGACGGGGCCACCCTCAACGCCCTGCTGGCGGTGGCCCATGGCCTGAGGCCCACCCAGGTGGTGGTGCTGGGGGACCTGATCCACAGCCGGCTGGGCCTGACGGCCGAGCTGCGCCAGAAGCTGCGGGCCCTGCCGGACCTGCTGGGCTGCCCGCTGCGGCTGATCGGCGGCAACCACGAGCGGGGCTGCTGGCTCGAGGGGCTGGAGCAGGAGCCGTCCCTGGCCCTCGGCCCCCTGTGGCTGAGCCACGCCCCGGAGCCCCGCCCCGACCACCTCAACCTCTGCGGCCATCGCCATCCCGTCGCCCTGGTGGGTGGCGGTGCCGACCGGCTGCGGTTGCCGTGCTTCGCCTACGACCCCGTGGCCGAGCAGCTGGTCCTGCCCGCCTTCGGTGCCCTCACCGGCGGCCATCCCTGCCCGGACGGCGAGCGGCTGTGGCTGCTGGCCGACGGGGCCGTGGTCCCCTGGGCCGCCCCGTCCCGCCGCTCCGGCGTCAGCCCTCGGCGGCGGCCAGGGCCCGCACCACGTCGCCGCGGGTGAGCACCCCCACCAGGGCCTCCTGGTCGTCGAGCACGAACAGCCGCTGGGTACCCCGGTCGTGCAGCAGACGGGCCGCCGCCGGCAGGCTGGTGGTGGCGGGGCAGCTGTGGGGCTTGGAGCCCATCACATCCCCCACCGTGCTGCCCAGCACCTGGTGCACCTGCCTGTCCCAGTCGAGGGGATTGCGCAGGTAGATGACCGCATCCAGCAGCATCACGTAGGGGCCGGCATCGAAGCCGCTCTCGCGCACCATCAGGTCCTGCTCGCTCAGTTCCCCCACCAGGGCGCCGAGCTCATCGAGCACCGGCAGGCCGCTGACGTGGTGGTCGCTCATCAGCTGCACCGCCTCCTGCAGGGGCGTGGTGGTGGTGACACTCAGCACGGGGCTGGACATCACCTCGGCCACGCTGCGCTCGACGACCATGCGGATCTCCTCGGTGATGGCATTCTGCTGCTGAACGGGACCCTGCCCTGCGACGCCTCGCCGACCTGCTGACCCTGGCCCGGGCCGTGCTGGGGCTGCCGCTGCTGCTGGCCCTGGCCGGAGGCCGGCCCGCTTTGGCCTGGGGTCTGCTGCTGCTGGGCGGCCTGAGCGACTGGGCCGACGGCGCCCTGGCCCGCCGGGCCGGCGGCGGGTCGGTGTGGGGGGCGCGGCTCGATCCCCTCACGGACAAGATCCTGATCAGCGCGCCGCTGCTCTGGCTGGCCCATACGGGCGGCCTGCCCCTGTGGGCGGTGTGGCTGCTGATGGCGCGGGAGCTGCTGATCTCCGGCTGGCGGGCCGGCCAGGGCAGCGGCGGCCCCGCCTCGCTGGGGGGCAAGGCCAAGACGATCCTGCAGTTCGTCTCGCTGCTGCTGCTGCTCTGGCCGCCGGCCTGGGGCCTGGGCCAGGGGGCGGTGGCGGTGGCCACTCTGCGGGCCGCCGGCTGGTGGCTGTTCTGGCCGTCGCTGCTGCTGGCCCTCAGCTCGGCCCTGGGGTATCTGCGGGCGGCTCAGCGGGGCTGACCTGCCGGCGGCCCTTCACCCCAGAAGGGACCCGTCGCCGCTGAAATCGGGCGTGGTGGGCATCCGCAGGGCGTAGTCGTTGGCGTAGCTGTCGGCCAGGGTGGCCTCCAGGTCGAAGGCGGGCTCCCAGGCCAGCTCCCGCCGCACCCGGTGGGTGTCGGTGAGGAAGTGGGCCAGGCGCAGGGGGAAGGCCTTGCGGGCCTTCTTGTCGAGGCCGGCGGGATCGAAGCTGCGGATCTCCACCGCCTCCGGATCGGTGCCGCAGGCGCGGGCGGCGGCGGCCACCAGGCCCCGGAAGCTGATGCCCTGGGAGCCGGTGCAGTTGTAGATGCGGTTGGTGGCGGCCTCCACCTCGATGCAGCGGGCCATGGCGGCGGCCAGGTCGGCCACATGGCCCAGCTGGGTGATGGTGCTGCCGTCGCCGGGCAGGGGCACCGGCCGGCCGTGCACGATCCGATCGAAGAACCAGCTCTCCACCGGGTTGTAGTTGCCGGGACCGACGATGTAGGTGGGGCGGAAGCTGGTGAAGGGGATGCCCTCCTGGCGCAGCCAGGCTTCGGTGTCCAGCTTGCCGGCGTGGCGGCTCTGGGGATCGGTGGGCGCGTCCTCGTCGAGGGGCCAGAGCTCGCTGTCGGCGTAGACCCCGGCCGAGCTGACGTACACCAGCCGGTGGGAGGGGGGCCCGGTGCGCTCGATCACCTGGCGGGTGTCCTCCAGGGTGCGGCCGGAGCTGTCGACGATCACATCGAAGGGGCGGTCCTGGAGGGCCGCCAGGCCCTCGGCGCTGCTGCGGTCCCCCTGCAGGTGCTCCACCCCCGCCGGCACCGGCTGGCGGCCACGGGTGAACAGGCTGAGCTCATGGCCCGCCTCCAGCAGCCGGTTGACCAGGGGGCGGCCCACGAAACGGGTGCCGCCCATCACCAGGATCCTCATCGCCATGCCGCGTCGGTGAGCGCCATTCAAGCGGCCGGGCCGGATCAGGGGCCGCAGGGGAGGGGCTGGCCCAGGCGCTCGAACGGCAGCGGCAGCAGCTCCAGCAGCACCGTTCCGGGTGGCCCAGTGGTGCCTTCGGCCACCGGCAGCGGCACGGGCCGGTAGGTGCGGCCGTCGAAGCGCAGCTCCTTGAGGCCGTCGGGGGCGCCGTGGAGGCTGGCGGGCAGGGTGAGATCCAGCCAGCCGCGGTGGCGGTTGCTGATCACCGTCAGGGGCGACTGGAACAGGCCGTTCTCCGCCACCAGCTCCAGGCTGCCTTCGTTGTCCCGGAAGATCAGCAGGCTGCAGCCGCCGCTGGAGCAGGCGTAGGAGCCCACCACCACCGCCACGGTCTCCAGGCGGCCGTCACCGTCGAGGTCGACCCGGTTGTGGAGATAGCGCAGGGGCCCGACATCGGCGCAGACCGGCCGGGTGGCCGTGGCACGGGCCTGCTCCCACTCGGTCTGGTCGGGATCGCCGGCCGCCGCGGGGGGGGAGGCCAGCGGGCCGCCGAACAGGCGGGCCCGCAGGGCCGCCTCCAGCCGGGGATCGGGGCGGTTGATCGGCGGAATCACCGAGCCGGGCGGTGCCAGGGGCGGCGGGCGGTCGCGGGGATCGGGGCCGTCGGGCCCCAGCAGCGGGCGCGGCGGTGGGGCCGGTGGGGCCAGCGGCGGGGGCGCCAGGGGCTGGGCCAGGGCCGGGCCAGCGCCGCCGATGGGCAGCAGCAGGGCGACGAGTCGCAGCTGGGTGACCAGCCGCCGGGGTCCCGTCCTCTCAGCCCGCATCGGCCCCGTCGAGTGCGTCGAGATGCCGCTCGACCCGATCCGCCAGCGCCAGGCAGCGGTCCATCTCCTCCCACAGCAGTTCCCGGCGCCGGCTGTCCACCGCGTAGGACCGGTGATGGAGATCGCGGCCCTGGTAGCGGAGCGCATCCCGGAGGCGGCGCCAGTCGTCCGGGGAGAGGTCGGGAGGGGAGGGGGCCATCAGGTCCGCATCATCCAGGCAGCGTCATGGCACAGGATGGGTCCGGCAGCGGCATTGTCCTCCCTTTCCATGCAAGTCATCCCCGCCATCGATCTGCTCGACGGGCATTGCGTGCGATTGCATCAGGGCGATTACGGCCGGGTCACCCGCTTCAGCGACGATCCGGTGGCCCAGGCCCGCGAGTGGCAGCGCCAGGGGGCCACCCGTCTGCACCTGGTGGATCTCGATGGAGCCAGGAGTGGCGAACCCTCCAACGACGCCGCCGTGCAGGCCATTGCGGCGGCCCTGGAGATTCCGGTGCAGCTGGGGGGAGGGGTGCGCTCGGTGGAGCGGGCCGAACAGCTCCTGGGCTGGGGTGTGGACCGGGTGATCCTGGGCACGGTCGCCGTGGAGAACCCCGCGCTGGTGCGGGACCTGGCGGGCCGCCACCCGGGCCGGATCGTGGTGGGGATCGATGCCAACGAGGGCAAGGTGGCCACCCGCGGCTGGATCGAGCAGAGCACGGTGGAGGCGACGGCCCTGGCCGCCAGCCTGGAGGGCACCGGCGTGGCGGCGATCATCAGCACCGACATCGCCACCGACGGCACCCTGGAGGGCCCCAACCTGGCGGCCCTGCGGGCCATGGCCCAGGCCACCTCCCTGCCGGTGATCGCCTCAGGCGGGGTGGGCAGCCTCACCGACCTGCTCAGCCTGCTGAGTCTCGAACCCCTCGGCGTGGAGGGGGTGATCGTGGGACGGGCGCTCTACGACGGACGGGTGGAGCTGGCCGAGGCGTTGCAGGCCCTCGGCGACGGTCGGCTCCAGGATCCGCTGCGGCTGCCGATTGCCTGAGGCCGGCCGGCCGCCGCTGTGGCGTTCATGCCGATGATCGGGCAACTGCCCTATAACAGAGCCAATGTGTTCTGCGGCAACGTTTGCCTGTCCCCACGACCACCGCATCCTCCGCGGCCCCCGGCCGCCGTGGCGAGGCCGGTGATCGCCATGCGGTGGCCACGGCGCCGTCCCATGTGGAGGAGGTTTACCAGCGCTGCCGGGATCTGGGCATGCGGCTGAGCCGCCAGCGCCGCATGGTGCTGGATCTTCTCTGGGATGAGAAGAGCCATCTTTCCGCCCGCGACATCTTCGACAAGCTCAACAACCAGGGCCGCCCCATCGGCCACACCTCCGTCTATCAGAACCTCGAGGCGCTGCAATCCGCCGGTGTGATCGAGTGCATCGAGCGGGCCAGTGGCCGTCTCTATGGCTATCGCGCTGATCCCCACAGCCATCTGATCTGCACCCAGTCCGGCCAGATCCACGACCTGGATGTTCTTCTGCCCGCCCATCTCCTCCAGCAGATCGAGGAGCAGACGGGCTTCGCCATCGAGTCGTACACCCTGCATCTCTCCGGCCGGCCCCGGCCCTCCTGAAGGGATGGCACTGGAGAAAGCCCGGCGCCTTGGTTAAGGTCGGGCCATTCCTTCTCTGGCAACGTGGGACGACGTCCGGCACGGCCCCTGCCCCAGCTGCTGCTGTTCGCCGACCCCCTGGAGCGCGCCGGCCTCACCAGCTGGCTGGAGGCTGACGGTTCCGGCGCGGATTCCGATGGATGGGCAGGCTGCCGGGTGGTCGGCCCCGATGAGCTCCAGGGGGCACCCCAGCTCGTGCTCTGGTACCTCGGCAGCCTGCCCGAACCCCAGGCCCTCGACGCCGAGAGCCGCCGGCTGCTGGAGCGCTGGCAACCGGCGCCCCTGCTGCTGCTGCTGCCCGCGACCCACCCCTACGGCAGCGATGTGCTGCTGCAGCTGCCGGCCCAGGGGCTGATCGAGCAGGCCGATGCCGAGAGCCTGCGGCAGGCGGTCACCACCCTGCTGGCCGGCGGCCGGGTGCTGGCCATCGCCGCGTCGCAACGGGGCGAGGACCCCGGGCCCTCCGTGCCGATGGGCCTGGGCCAGTGGCTGCTGCTGAGCGGCCTGCAGCAGATCGATGCCGAACTCCGCCTCTGCCTGCGCCTCCTGGATCCACCGCCGGTCGACCTGCTGCCGCTGCTGCTGCTGCAGGGCCGGGTGCGGGAGCTGCGGCTGGCCCGGCGGCTGCTGCTCTGGCTCTGGGGGCCCGTCAGCCTGGCCTGGGGCCAGCCGCCCCTCGACGGCGCCGCCGGGCTTCCCTCCCCGTCCGCCGCCACCAGCGTGGCCGGCGCCCCGCTCAGCGGCCCGGCCGGCGTGGCGATCACCCTGCGCCAACGCACCGCCGAAGGGCTCTGGGAGGCCCTGCGCGGCCGGCTCACGGAGGCCGCTGCCGCCGGCCCCAGCAACAACAGCGGCCAGCTGCTGGCCCTCGACGGCCTCCATGCCTCCCGCCGCAGCGACCTGCTGCTGGGGCTGCTGGAGCAGTTCGACCGGCTGCGCCAGCGCCTGCTGCAGGACGATCCCCGCGGCGAGCAGCTGGAGAGGCTCTGGAGGGAACTCCAGCCCGAGCTGCGCCAGCAGGCCCTGCGCACCATGGCCGGGTCCTATGTGCAGCTGCCCATGGAGGGCCGGCTCTGCCCGGTGGCCGAGACCCTGCTGCAGCGCAGCAGCCTCGACACCGACGACCTGGAGCTGCCCGATCCCGCCGCCATGCTCAGTCCGCTGCTGCAGGCCCGTCCGCTGCTGGTGGACGGCCGCCTGGTGGCCCCGGATGAGCCCCAGGCGGTTCTGTATCTGGAGCTGCTGCTCAGCAACTGGCTGGTGCGCAGTGCCGAGCTGATCAGCGCCGAGGTGCTGGCGGCCTGCGCCGAGTGGCCCGAACTGCGCCGCTACCTGCTGCGCCCCGAGCTGCTCGCCACCCGCAACCTGGAACGGCTGCGCAACCAGCTCAACGCCCAGCAGCGCTGGACCAGCTGGTTCGAGCGGCCCATCCACCTCTATGAGAGCCGGCGCCCCCTGTTCCGCCTGGGCGACGGTGCCATCGACTGCGTGGATCTCACCGAGCCCCGCGATGCCGAGCTGCGCCAGCTGGGCTGGGTGCAGCAGGCGGTCACCCTGGCCCTGGAGGCCCGCGATGCCCTGGGTCCCCAGCTCCGCAGCCTGCTCCAACGTCTCGGCGACCTCCTGGTGGTGCTGCTGACCCAGGTGCTCGGCCGGGCGATCGGCCTGGTGGGGCGCGGCATTGTCCAGGGGATGGGCCGCAGCCTCAACCGCAGCTGAGGCGGCCGGGTACCACGGCACAATGTGCCCACCTGCCCGCTTCCCCTTGCTCCGTTCGCGATCCCGGCCCCTCGCCGGCCTCTGGGCTCTGCTGCTGACCGTGGTGCTGGGGCTGCTCTGGGCCCCGGGCCAGGCGGCGGCCAGCCTCGAGAACGACCGCTACGACGGCAACATCTTCGCCCTCTACGCCGGCAATGGCTCCCTGGTGCCGCCCCGCAGCAGCCTGGCCCAGTCCCTCGACGAGCACCGGGTGGCGGTGCTCGTCTATTACCTCGACGACAGCAGCGTCAGCAAGCACTTCTCGCCGGTGGTGTCGGAGCTGCAGCGGGTCTGGGGCAATGCCGTCGACCTGATCCCCCTGGTGACCGATCCGCTCCAGAACAGACCCGACGCCGGCGTGGCCGATCCGGCCCACTACTGGGACGGCCTGATCCCCCAGGTGGTGGTGATCGACGGCACCGGCCGCGTCGTCTTCGATCGCCACGGCCAGGTGAGCGTGGATGCCATCAACACGGCCGTGAGCGAAGCCACCGGCATTCCGATGGCGCCGGGTTCGGGGAAGAGCGCCACCTTGAGCTTCAACGAACTCAACAGCGAAGTGGTGGCGTCCCGCTGATGCCGGCCACCCGCACCGAAACCGACAGCCTCGGCCCGGTGGAGGTGCCGGCCGAGCACTACTGGGGCGCCCAGACCCAGCGCTCCCTGCGCAACTTCCCCTTCGGCGCGCCGATGCCGCTGGCGGTGGTGCACGCCTTCGGCCAGCTCAAGGCCGCCTGCGCCGAGGTGAACGCGGCCCGTGGGGTGCTGAGCCCGCAGCTGGCGGGCCTGATCGTGGCCGCCGCCGAGGAGGTGAGCCAGGGCCGGCTCGATGGCGAGTTTCCGCTGCGGGTCTGGCAGACCGGGTCGGGCACCCAGACCAACATGAACGTCAACGAGGTGATCGCCAACCGGGCGATCGCCGCCACCGGTGGCGTGCTGGGCAGCAAACGGCCGGTGCACCCGAACGACCACGTCAACCTCAGCCAGTCGAGCAACGACACCTTCCCCGCCGCCATGCACATGGCGGTGGCGATCGAACTGCAGCAGCGGCTGATCCCGAGCCTGGAGGCGCTGATCGGCGCCCTGCGCCACAAGGCGGAGACCTACGCCGGCCTGATCAAGATCGGCCGCACCCACCTGCAGGATGCGGTGCCCCTGAGCCTGGGCCAGGAATTCGGCGGCTACGCCTCCCAGCTGGAGCTGGGGCTGGTGGGCCTGCGGGCCACCCTGCCCCAGGTGCTGCAGCTGGCCATCGGCGGCACGGCCGTGGGCACCGGACTCAATGCCCCGGCGGGCTTTGGTGAGGCGGTGGCCACCCGGCTGGCGGAGCGCACCGGCCTGCCCTTCACCAGTGCCCCCGACAAGTTCCAGGCCCTGGCGGGCCAGGAGGGGCTGGCGGCGGCCCACGGCGCCCTCACCGTGCTGGCGGGCAGCCTGATGAAGATCGCCAATGACATCCGCTGGCTGGCGAGCGGTCCCCGCTGCGGCCTGGGCGAACTGGTGCTGCCGGAGAATGAACCGGGCTCCAGCATCATGCCCGGCAAGGTGAATCCCACCCAGTGCGAGAGCCTCACCATGGTGGCCGTGCAGGTGATGGGCAACAACACCGCCGTCCAGATGGCGGCCAGCCAGGGGAACTTCGAGCTGAATGTGTTCAAGCCCCTGATCGCCCAAAACCTGCTGGAGAGCATCGACCTGCTGGCGGGCAGCTGCGGCACCTTCCGGGAGCTCTGCATCGAGGGCCTGCGCGCCGATGTGGCCCACATCGAAGCCCAGCGGGACCGCAGCCTGATGCTGGTGACGGCCCTGACACCGGCGATCGGCTACGACCGGGCCTGCGCCATCGCCCGCCACGCCCATGAGCACCGGCTCAGCCTGCGGGAGGCGGCCCTGGTGCTGGGCGAGATCAGCGGGGAGGAGTTCGACCGCCTCGTGAGGCCGGAGCAGATGGTCTGAGGCTGGTGGCCCGGGGCCGCTGGGCCGGAAGGCCCTGGTTGATTTTTCGTCGATCGCCCGTAAGATCCGCGCTATCACCCACGGTGAGGACTCTGAAGATTGTCTTCGCGACCTTCTTCAGCTCCAGGATCACCCTCAGATCGGTCTTCTTGTGGGAGATCGGTTTCTGATTCTCCCCGTCTTGCCCTGGACGACAGAGAAGGGAACCCCACGCCTGCGATGCCCCAGCGCCCCTGCCCCGAAGATGCTCCCCCCCCAGGTCGGGGCTTCCGGCGCCAGCGCCCCCATTCAGCCCAGCCCCTTACTGCCAGGCCCCGCTCCCCCCGGTCGAGCATCACCGGGGCTTCCGGGTTCACGCTCATGGAGCTGATGATCGTGGCGGCCATCGTGGGCATCCTCAGCGCCGTCGCCTTGCCCCAGTACCTCCGCGCCCGCGCGGTGGCCGAGGCCTCCAGCAGCATCCTGGAGACGGTCGCCTTCGCCGAACAGTGCGCCGTGGCCCACAAGTCCGGGCTGCACACGATCGTGGATCCCCCCGGGGGCCCTGCCCGCAACTGCAACGGCACCTCGGCCCGGCAGATCAACAGCCGCTCCTGGAGCGGCGACGCCAGTGGTGTGCTGTGCCTGGGCCAGCAGGTCCAGGAGACCCATCGCCAGGCCATTCTGCGGGTGGCCGTCAACGGCACCATCACCTGCTCCTTCCTCCCCTGAGCCCCTGCAGCTGAGCAGCCTCGGGGGCCGGCTCAGAGCAGATTGGCGGCCAGTTCGGCCAGCTCGGAGCGTTCGCCCCGCATCAGCGTGATGTGGCCGGAGAGCAGCTGGCCCTTGAAGCGCTCCACCAGCCAGGTGAGCCCGTTGCTCTCCGCATCCACGTAGGGATTGTCGATCTGATATGGGTCGCCGGTGAGCACGATCTTGGTGCCCTCCCCCACCCGGGTCACGATCGTCTTCACCTCATGGGGGGTGAGGTTCTGCGCCTCGTCCACCACCATGAACTGGCGGGGGATGGAGCGGCCGCGGATGTAGCTGATCGCCTCCACTTCCAGCAGGCCCATGCCCTTGAGGTCGCTCCAGTTGCTGCGCGGCGGGCGGTGGCCGCCGCGGGCGGGCTGGCCCTCGTCGCCGCCCAGCAGGAAGTCGAGGTTGTCGACGATCGGTTGCATCCAGGGGGCCATCTTCTCCTCCAGATCCCCGGGCAGGAAGCCCATCTCCTTGCCCAGGGAGATCACCGGGCGGGTCACCAGCAGCCGCTCGTAGAGCCGCTCATCGGCGACCTGGTGCAGCCCCGCCGCCAGGGCCAGCAAGGTCTTGCCGGTGCCCGCCTTGCCCACCAGGGTCACCAGGGCCACCGCCGGATCGAGCAGCAGATCGAGGGCGAAGGACTGCTCCCGGTTGCGGGGCTGGATGCGCCCCATCTTGGCCTTGGCGGACTTCTGCAGCGGCTGCAGGGTGCCGGTGCGGCCGTTGTAGCGGGCCAGCAGGGTGTGGGCGGGCTGGGCCAGATCGATGAGGGTCACCCCCTCGTTCGCCTGCAGCGGCGGGACGGCCACCGTCTGCTCCGGGATGGCATCCGCCGGCAGGCCATCACCGCTCTTGACGCGGTCCATCAGATCGGCGTCGACCCAGCGCTCGCAGAAGCCCGGGTAGAGGTCGGCCATGTCCACCTTGTCGGTGGTGTAGTCCTGGGCGATCAGGCCCACCGCATCGGCCTTGATGCGCAGGTTGGTGTCCTTGGTGACGAGCACCACCGGCGGCTGGCTGCCCACCACCTCCTGGAGGCGCTGCTCCAGGGCCACGGCCAGGATGTTGTTGTCGCCGTTGCCCGCCTTCAGCTCGGGGGGCAGCTGGTTCAGGGTCTCGCTGCGGCAGAACACCACCTTGACCGTGCCGCCACTGACGTCGTCGATGGGTACCCCCTCGGCCAGGTTGCCCTTCTCCCGCAGCTGGTCGAGCAACCGCGACACCTGACGGGCGTTGCGGCCCTTCTCGGAGGGGTCCCGCTTGAAGCGGTCGATCTCCTCGACCACCTCGATCGGGATCACCACCTGGTTGTCC
This sequence comes from Cyanobium sp. Copco_Reservoir_LC18, assembly GCF_009834675.1. Taxonomy (NCBI): domain Bacteria; kingdom Bacillati; phylum Cyanobacteriota; class Cyanophyceae; order Synechococcales; family Prochlorococcaceae; genus Cyanobium; species Cyanobium sp. Copco_Reservoir_LC18. Next base: position 74,536 of record NZ_ASAC01000015.1, on the reverse strand, counting down.
TCGAACCGGTTCAGGGCCTGGGGGTCATGCAGCAACACGTTGGTGTCGAGCACGAAGGTCTTGCGCATGCCAGGGCCCTGCCGGTTCCATGGGGCCGAAGCTAGGTCCGCGGGCGCATCTACGCTCCGGCCGGACATTCCCCGACGTATCGGCTTGCCGCTCCCCGTTTCCTTTCTGCTGGTCCTGCTGCTGCTCCTCGGCCTGGGCCTGGTGCTGCTCGAACTCCGCCACCGCCTCCGGCCCGCCTCCCCCCTGCAGCTGCTGCCGGGATCCTTCCAGGTGCGGCGCCGGGCCCAGGGCCTGGAGATCACCGGCGAGGTGCGCATCCGCAATCCCCACCCCCGCATGGAGGTGATGGTGCCCGAGATCACGGTGGTGCCCACCCTGCTGGGCCGCAGTGACGTCAGCCAGGTGCGCCACGAGCTGCAGATCACGCCCCTGCACCCCGACGAGGAGGCGCGCCCCGACGGTTACTGGGCCGCCTACATCGTCAAGGGCCGCAAGAGCACCGCCGCCCACATCCGCCTCAACCTGACGGCGCCCGGTGGCCTGGATCTGGAGAGCGTGCTCGACACCCTCTGGATGGACATCCACTGGGTCAACTACGGGCCCTTCGGCCGGCTGCAGCGGCGCCAGGGGATCCTGCTGGCGCTGCAGAGGCCGGACCCGGGCGACCCATCCGCCCCGGGCTGGCGCGAGGGGGAGCGCTGCCGGGTGCTGCCGGTGCGCACCCATTTGCTCGGGGTGCTCGACGATCCGCTGGCGGTGCTGCAGCGCTACACCGATGGGCTGCTGCAGCCGGGTGATGTGCTCACCATCGGTGAGACCCCCCTGGCGGTGATCCAGGGGCGCTACCACCACCCCTCGACGGTGGAGCCCTCCTGCCTGGCTCGCCTGCTCTGCCGGGTGTTCCACCCCACCAGCTCCCTGGCCACGGCCTGCGGCCTCCAGACCCTGATCGATGTCTCCGGCCCGGCGCGGGTGCTCGGGGCCTGGGTGGTGGGCACCGCCCTCAAGCTGGTGGGCAGCAAGGGCTGGTTCTATCGCCTGGCCGGCGAGCAGGCCCGCCTGATCGACGACATCACCGGCACCACGCCCCCCTACGACCAGACGATCGTGCTCGGTCCGGATCAGCCGGCGGCCTGGTGTGAGCGGATGGCGGCGGCCCTGGGGGTGGCGGTGGCGGTGGTGGATGTCAACGACCTGGGGCGGGTGAAGGTGCTGGCCGCCAGCGGCGGCACCGATGAAGCCCTGCTGATGCGCGCCCTGCGCCCCAATCCCGCCGGCAACGCCAACGAGCGCACACCTCTGGTGCTGGTGCGGCCCACGTAGAATTTCAGGACGACGTCGCCAGTCGCCGCCGCGTCGGTCCCGTTTCGCCCACGCTCCCTCTCCACCGTCGTCTGCCGTGCCAGTGCCTGCCGTGCCAGTGCCTGCCCAGGGCAGAACCTCCCCCACCTGGACGGTGGAGCCCCTGCAGGGATGGCACCTGCCCCTGCTCGACGATCCCTCCTTCCTGCCGCTGCAGCCGCTGCTGCAGCGCTCCCTGCTGCTGGCCCTGCCGGAGCAGCTGCTGACGGCGCTCACCAGCCGCCGGCCGCTTTCCGCCCAGGTGCTGGTGGCCCTGCAGCGCCAGGGGCTCACCCGCCAGCAGGCCCTGGGACTGATCGTCTGCCGCCGCCTCAACCGCAGCGGCACCTGCTGGCAGGTGCAGCACCTGCGCCTGGCCCTGGCCGCCACGGAGGGGGCGACCCTGGCCGGGGATCTGCTGCGCCAGGCCATCGGCCGGGTGAAGGGTGCCGCCAGCTGGATCGCCACCGCCTCCAGCCTCGACACCTCCCGGCTGGCCACCCTGAGGGAGCAGGGGTTCCAGCCCCAGCGCACCGATCGGCTCTGGCGCTGGCAGCTGCCCGCCGCCGGCGCCGCCCCCGTGCCGCCGGCCGACCTGCAGCTGCGCCCCCTCAACCGTCGCACCGCCCCGCTGCTGTGGCACCTGGAGCAGGCCACCTGCCCGGCCCACCTGCGCCAGCTCCAGGACCGCCGCATCGAGGACCTGCTCGACCAGAGCCGCGGCCAGGGCTGGATGCTGGTGGATGGCGTCCGCAACGAGGCCGTGGCCGGCGTGCGCCTGCTCGATGAACATCCCGGCGGCGGCCAGGCGGTGGAGCTGAGCATCCACCCGGGCTGGGGCCACCTGCTCGGGCCGGCGGCCGAGTCGCTGCTGCACCGCATCGGCCGGGGCGGCGGTGGCCTCTGGCTGCGCTGCGAGGTGGGCGATGGCGACCGCGAGCTGTGGCTGCAGGCCCTCGGGGCCGAGGCCCACGGTGAGGAGGTGCTCATGGCCCGCAGCGTCTGGCGGCGACAGGAGGGCCAGCCGGCCAAGCGGGCGGCCCGCCGCATCGAGGCGGTGCTGGAGCAGCTGCAGCCGCGGCGGCGCCCCATGCCCACCCCCACCGGCCCCCTCGGCAGCCTGCCCAGCGAGCCCCTGGTGCTGCGCTGAATGGCGCCGCCCAGGCCGCGGTCGGCGCTGGCCCTGGATGTGGGCCGCCGCCGCATCGGCCTGGCCGGCTGTGATCCCCTGGGGCTCACCGTCACCCCCCTGCCCGCCCTGGCGCGGGGCGACTTCGAGGCCGACCTGGGGCGGCTGCTGGAGCTGCTGCGCCAGCGGCGGGTGGAGGCGCTGGTGGTGGGCCTGCCCCTGGATGCCAGCCAGCGGCCCACCCCCCAGGGGGTCCATTGCCGCCGCTACGGCCAGCGGCTGGCCCGGGCCCTGGCCGCCCTGGGCCAGCCCCTGCCCCTGGCCTGGGTGGATGAGCACGCCAGCAGCTGGGCGGCCGGCGAGCGCTTCAGGCTGCACGGCGACCGCAGCGGCCGGCTCGACAGCGCGGCGGCGGCGCTGCTGCTGGAGCAGTGGCTGCGGGAGGGGCCCGAGGCCCTGGATCCCGCCCTGGTCAGCGCCGATCCGGTCGACCCGGCGGCCATCGCCGTGGGCACTCGGGCCGGTGCTGATTCATTCTGAGGAGAACCGCTTCCCCTTGATGGCCTCCGACCCCCCTGCGATGACGGGCTCCGGCGATGTGCCCACCGTGCAGGTGCGGGACGGCAGCGGCCGCCAGCTGCTGTGCTTCCTGGAGCAGCTGATCCCCCTCGACGGCCACGACTACGCCCTGCTGACGCCGGTGGACACCCCGGTGTGCCTGTTCCGGCTGCGGGAAGATGACGACCCCGAACTGATCGAGACCCTCGATGCCACCGAGCCCGTGCTGTCGGTGGCGGATGTGGTGCTGCAGGAGCACGACCTCACCCTGGTGCGTTCCGCCGTCACCCTCACCGTCAGCGGTGAGCTGGAGGAGCCTGACCCGGACGACCTCGAGGACGAGGAGGGGGATGATGACAGCGAGACCTACGAGCTGCTGGTGAGCTTCATGGCCGGCGATGAGGAGTACGGCCTCTACATCCCCCTGGATCCCTTCTTCGTGGTGGCCCGCATGGACGGTGCCGATGCGGTGATGGTGGAGGGGGAGGAGTTTGAGCGGGTCCAGCCGCGCATCGAGGCCGAACTCGACGAACGGGAGAGCGACGACTGATGCTGCGCGACCTGCTCACGCCCGACTGGCTGCTGGGGACCTCCCTGGCCCACCTGCCGCTGCAGAAGCTGGTCGACCGTGGCATCCGCGCCCTGGTCCTCGACGTCGACCGCACCCTGCTGCCCCGCCGCCAGGCCACGATGCCCGTGCAGGCGGAGGTGTGGCTGCGCCACGCCCGTGAGCGGATGCCCCTGCACCTGCTCAGCAACAATCCCTCCCGCCGCCGCATCGGCGCGGTGGCCGACACCATGGGGCTCCCCTACACCACCTCGGCGGGCAAGCCGCGGCGCGCCGCCCTGCGCAAGGTGCTGCAGGACCTCGCCCTGCCCCCGGCCCAGGTGGCCCTGGTGGGCGACCGACTGTTCACCGACGTGCTGGTGGGGAACCGTATGGGCCTGTTCACGGTGCTGGTGAAGCCGATCGATCCCGACGGTGAACCCTGCCGCCAGGACCGGCTCCAGAACCTTGAGCTGCGCATGGCCCGCTGGGTGGGCTCGGTTCCAGGCTGATGGCGCCCTCCGGCACGCCGCCGACCTCCGGCCCTGGACTGCGGCGGGTGATCAAGGTGGGCACCAGCCTGCTGCGGGGCAGCCCCGAGCGTTCCACCGCGGCGGTGATCGCCGATCTGGCCGCCAGCTTCGGCCGTCAGCAGCGCCGGGGCGACCAGCTGGCCCTGGTGACCAGCGGGGCCGTGGGACTGGGCTGCGAGGCGCTCCGCTTCAGCCGGCGTCCCACCGAGGTGGTGGCCCTGCAGGCGGCTGCCGCCGTCGGCCAGGGCCGGCTGATGGGGCTGTACCAGGAGGCCTTCGCCGTGCGGGGGATGGCGGTGGCCCAGGTGCTGCTCACCCGCAGCGATCTGGCCTCCCGGCGCCGCTACCAGAACGCCTGCCGCACCCTGGAGCAGCTGCTGGCGTGGGGGGTGCTGCCGGTGGTGAACGAGAACGACACCCTGGCCACCGACGAGCTGCGCTTCGGCGACAACGACACCCTCTCGGCCCTGGTGGCGGTGGCGATCGGCGCCGATGAGCTGGTGCTGCTCACCGATGTGGATCGGCTCTATTCCGGCAACCCCCGCACCGATGCCGATGCCAGTCCGATCGAGGAGGTGCGCGACCTGGCCGAACTGGAGCGCCTCAGCCACGTGGCCGAGGGGGGCGGGCAGTGGGGCACCGGCGGCATGACCACCAAGCTGGCGGCGGCCCGCATCGCCACCTCCAGCGGCATCCGGGTGCGGCTGGCCGATGGACGCGATCCGGCGGTGCTCGAGGCCCTGTTCGCCGGCGAGAAGGTGGGCACCGTGTTCCAGCCCAGCGCCACCCCCCTGGCCGACCGCAAGAGCTGGCTGGCCCATGCCCTGCTGGTCAAGGGCAGCGTGCGGGTAGATGCGGGCGCCGAGCGGGCCCTGCTGCAGCAGGGGGCCTCCCTGCTGGCGGTGGGCATCCGCGAGGTGGAGGGTCACTTCTCCCGGCGTGAGGCGGTGCGGGTGCTGGCCAGCGATGGCCGCGAACTGGGGCGGGGCCTGAGCACCCTGAGCAGTGAGGAACTGCGCCGGATCAAGGGTCTGAGCAGCGAGGAGGTGCGCCGCCGGCTGGGGCCGGTGGGGGATGCGGTGGTGCACCGCGACCAGCTGGTGCTCACCTGCCAGCCGGTCTGAACGCCCCGGCCACGATCGCGGCGGCTTCGGCGATCACCCCATCCTGCGCAGCGGCGGCCGGATCGGCCTGGGTGTGGAAGACCGCCAGCACGATCGGCGCCCGGTCCGGCGGCCAGAGCACGGCCACGTCATTGGCGGTGCCGTAGGCCCCGCAGGTGCCGGTCTTGTCGCCCACCCGCCAGCCCGACGGCACGCCGGCCCGGACCCGCCGGTCGCCGGTGGTGGTGCCGATCAGCCAGTCCTGCAGCCGTTGCCGCTGCGGCGGGCCCAGGGCCGTCCCGAGCACCAGGGCCTGGAGGCTGGTGCCCATGCCGGCGGGGGTGTCGGTGTCGCGGGGGTCGCCGGGGATGGCGGAGTTGAGGGCGGTTTCCCAGCGATCGAGCCGGAAGGTCCGGTTGCCGATGGAGCGGGCGAAGGCGGTCAGGCCGGCGGGGCCGCCCAGACGCGCCATCAGCTGGTTGGCGGCCGTGTTGTCGCTGGTCTGGACCGTGGCGGCGGCCATCTCCGCCACGGTCAGGCCGCCTTCGAGGTGCTGCTCGGCGACCGGCGAGTGGCTCACCAGATCCTGGCGGCCGAAACGGATCCGCTGCTCCAGGAAGCCGGGCTGCCGCTGGCTCCTGTGCAGAACGGCCCCCGCGAGGATCGCCTTGAAGGTGCTGCAGAGGGGAAAGCGTTCGCCGGCCCGGTGGCCGATCCGGGCGCCGCTGGCGGTGTCGATGGCGAACACCCCCAGCCGGCCGCCGGAGCGGGCCTCCAGGGCCGCCAGCGCGGCCTCCGCTGCGGCGGGGGACCCGGCGGGCGCCGCGGCGACGACGCCCGCCATCGCCGACACCAGGCCCGCGGCCAGGGCTGGGGCAATCACAAGGCTGCGGCGGAGGTGCATCGGCCCCATCATCGCCGCGGCCGATCCAGGACGGCCGCCAGCTTCTCCAGCAGCTCGGCCGCCTCCCGCTCGCCGGAGAGGCCGTCCACCACGATCGGCGGCCGGCGTTCGCTCCAGAGGATCACCCGGGGCTCCGGACCCGGCAGCCGCAGCACGGCGGTGATCATCCGCAACGGCAGCTGGCGGCTGGGCTGGCCGGGGCGGCGGAGGTGGATCTGGTCGTCCGCCACGGAAAGCTCCTGGGGACTCCACTGCCTGTAGCGGCCGATGCCGGCGGCACCGAGGGCGGCGACCACCAGCAGGGCCTGGATCACGGTCCACTCCGGCAGGCCCAGGGACAGCAGGCCCGGGAGGGACAGATCCAGCACCAGGGTGGTGGGTGCGCCCAGGCCCAGGCGCGGCCCGAACATCCAGACCAGAAAGCCCCCGTACTTCACCATCACGGTGTTGAGCACGGCGACGAACAGCAGGTCGCTGCCCTGCGCGACGAAGGAGCGGCACCACTGGGCGGCGCCCACCGTGCGTCGGCTGCGGACCAGGCGTGTGGCGGAAGCCCCCGGCTCCAGCCTCCAGACATCCTCCGGCTGCGCTCCGTCCGAGCGGGCCTCCGGGAGCTGCCGGCCGTCGGGGGCGCCGGCCAGACGCAGGGGCACCCCCAGATCGGCGGCCAGGGCGTGGCCCCGCTGCCAGGCGCTGGAGAAGCCGGCGGCACGGGCCAGCAGGTGCTCCCCAACGGGATCGGCCACAGCCAGAACCAGATCCCAGCCCAGGGACCGCTCCCCCAGCGGCGGCAGCCGGACGCTGGCCTGGCGGATCAGCACCGCGGTGACGGCGGAGCGCCCCAGCTCCAGGCGTTCGCAGCCCTCCGGCGTGTCCAGGAACAGACGCAGGCGGTCGCCCCAGCTCTGCAGCAACACCCGCCGCTGCACCGGCGCGCCGTAGCCCAGCCGGGCCATCAGCCACTCCATCGGCAGCAGGAACAGCAGCAGGCCGATCACGTACCCCACGGTCCCCTGGAGGCTGGTCAGCAGGCAGAGGCCGGAGAACAGCAGGAAGGCGAGCAGGCTGACGAGCGGGTTGGCGGGGGCTTCCCCCTCGATCAGCTCCCGCCAGATCATGCGCTCCAGGGCCAGGGCGAGCGCCTGCAGGACGCGGCGGAGCCGCACCAGCGGGGTGAGCAGCAGGCCCAGTCCGTTGCGCCGGGCGCCGCGGACCGTGGCGCGGAACGCGATCAATCCGCCAGCAGGGGCAGGCCGGCCGGTGGGACCGCCAGCAGCCGGCGGCGCTCCCCGGCCACCTGCTGCCTGAAGCGCCGCCACTGGGGCGAGACGATCACATCCCGGCTGATGGCTTCGGCCAGGCGCTGGCCGGCCAGCACATCACTGGGGTAGTGCATGGCGCAATAGGCACGCACGTAGCCCCCCTGAAGACCCACCGGCAGCAGCCGCTCCCGGCGCTCCGGCAGCAGGTCGGCCAGCAGCAGGGCCGCGGTGGCGAACCAGGTGGCGTGGCCGCTGGGGAACGACCAGGAGCTCTCCAGGGGCAGGCAGGGCTTCAGATCCGGGTGGCTCAGGAAGGGGCGCGGCCGGGCCACCGCATCCTTGAGCACATCCTTGATCCCATCGGCCCGCCCGAGGAAGGCCGGCAGGCCCGCGTAGAGGAGGGGGGCGGTGCGGGCCAGGTCAGCGCCCACGGCGGCATCGAAGAGGCTGAGACGGCGGTTGAGGAAGCGCCAGCTGTGCAGGATCCCCGCCGGGGTGCGGCTGCGCTGGTTCCAGCGAAGAATGGCCAGGTCGTCGAGCTCCAGGCGGCTGCCGGGGGCCGGTGGCTGGCCGAGCACGGCGCGGTACGCGGCCGGCGGCAGCACCAGCCCCGCCGCCGGATTCGCCGTCGGATCCGCCGGCTGGGCGAGCGCCGGACCGCCGAGCGCCAGGGTGGCCGGCAGCAGGGCGGTCTGCAGCAGCAGCAGGCCGGACAGCCAGGGCCCCGGACGCAGGGTGTGCATGGCTGCGGTGCCGTCGGCGGGGTGGCAGCACCGTAGGGGTGCCTCCGACGTCAGAACCGTTCGTCGCCGATGGCGGGCAGCACCAGCTCGCGCACGAAGGACGCCGGGGAGAGCTGCAGCAGGGCGGAGACGATCCGGATCACGTCGTGCAGCGGGATCTGCCGGCCCTCACCGCGGCCGGCGGCCGCCTCGGGCGACACCTCCAGGCCGTCGTCGGTGTTGAGATACCCCAGCTGCAGGCAGGTCACCGCCAGTTGCCGGTCCCGGAAGCTCTCCCGCAGGGCATCGGCGATGCCGCTGAGAGCGAACTTGCAGGCGCCGAAGGTCACCTCCGGCTGGCCGCTCTGGCGCAGGCCGGAGGTGGAGCCCGTGAGGATCAGCTGGGGCCTCCGGGAACCGAGCAGCCGGGGGATCAGCCGCCGCAGCAGCAGCAGGGTGCCGGTGATGTTGATGGCCACCATCTCAAGGATGCTGTCGTCGGGATCCTCCAGGAAGCTGTAGGCCTCGCTGAAGGCGTTCGCTTCCCAGACGCCCAGGTTGTAGATCAGCACATCCAGCTGGGCGGGCGCCTGCTGCTCGATCCAGCGGGCCGCCGGCAGCGGCTCCGCCAGATCGGCCTCGATCCAGGCGAGCTCGACGCCCGCCGGCAGCTTCAGGCCATCGGGCCGTCGCCGCGAGACGCCGATCACCGTGTCGCCGGGCCTGCCCAGACCCTCGACAAAGGCACGGCCCAGCCCGCGGCTGGCGCCCACCACCATCAGTTTCATGGATCCGCGCCGGCAGGGTTGGTCGTTGTGCGGCCCATGCTGGATCCCGTATCGCAAGCTGGGAACCCTCCGCACGCCCATGACGCGGTCCGCTCGCTCGCCGTTGGCTCTGTGTCGGTGGGGCACCGCCCTGGCCGTGCTGCTGCTGCTGGCCGATGGCCAGCGGACTGCCGCCGCCGGTCGCCCGGCCCGGCACCCGGCGCCGAGTCGGCAGGAGTGGCTCGCCCAGCCGCTGGGCGAGCGCTACACCCAGACCCCGGCCCAGGTGTGGGAGTGGATCGATGAGGCCAACGCCCTGGAGGCCAAGGGGGCGAACGGCAAGGCGGCGGCGCTGTGGGAAAAGGTGCTGGCCTGGCGGGAGAAAGCGCAGGGGCCCGACCATGCCGATCTGGCCACCAGCCTGAGCAACCTCGGGCTGCTCTATGTCAAGGAGCGCGCCTTCACCAGGGCCGAGCCGCTGCTGGTCCGGGCCCTGGCGATCCGAACCCGGACCCTGGGAGCGGACCATCCCCTCACCGCCCTCAGCCTCAACAACCTCGCCTGGCTGTACTACAACCAGAACAACAACGCCAGGGCCGAGGTCCTCTACCTTCGCGCCCTGCAGGTCGCCGAGAAGGCGCTGGGGCCGGAGCATCCAGGTCTTGCCCTGGGCCTGATCAACCTCGGTCTTCTGTACAACGGCCAGGGGGCCTATGCCAAGGCCGAAGCCGTGTATCGGCGGGCCCTGGCCATCAGGGAGAAGGCGCTCGGACCCGATCACGCCGACACCGCCACCAGCCTCAACAACCTGGCGACGGTGTACATCAACCAGGGCCGCTTCGGGGAGGCGGAGCCCCTGCTGCGCCGCACCCTGGCCATCAAGCAGCAGGCCCTGGGTGAGGACCATCCCGACACCGCCACCAGCCTCAACAACCTGGCGGCGCTCCAGGAGAACCAGGGTGCCTTCGCCAGGGCCGAACCCCTGTATCAGCGCGCCCTGGCCATCCAGGAGAGGGCGCTGGGCCCGGAGCACCCCGCCACGGCCACCAGCCTGAACAACCTCGGGCTGCTGTACCGGAGCCAGGGCGCCTACACCAAGGCGGAGCCCCTGCTGCGCCGTGCCCTGGCGATCCGGGAGAAGGCGCTCGGTTCGGGCCATGCCGATACCGCCGCCAGCCTCAACAACCTCGCCATGCTCTACAGCGACCAGGGGTCCTACGCCAAGGCGGAGCCCCTGCTGCGCCGCGCTCTGGCGATCCAGGAGAAGGCCCTGGGGCCCGCCCACCCCGTCACCGCCACGGGCCTCAACAACCTGGCGGTGCTGCTGGACCAGCAGGGTGCCGCCGAACGGGCCGAGCCGCTGCACCGGCGCGCCCTGGCGATCCGGGAGAAGGCCCTGGGGCCAAACCATCCCGATACCGCCGGCAGCCTCAACAACCTGGCGGATCTCTATCGGCTTCAGGGCGCCCACGCCAGGGCGGAACCCCTGTTTGTGCGTGCCCTGGGGATCTACGAGACCGCGCTCGGGCCCGACCACCCCACGACCGCCCTCAGCCTCAACAACCTGGCCAAGGGGTACCTGGGCCAGGGGGCCGAGGCCAGGGCCGAACCCCTGCTGCGCCGTGGCATCGCCAGCCAGTCCCTGTTCCAGCAACGGGAAGCCCCCCTGCTGCCCCAGGCCCGGCGCCAGGAGCAGATCAGGGCCCTCGGCAACGCCTGGGAGATCCCCTTTTCCCTGGTGGCCACAACGCCCGCCGGCGCCTCCCTGGCCCTGTTCACCCGGCTGAACCGCCACGGCCTGCTGCAGGACATCGAACGGCGCCAGGCCCAGCTGGGCCGGGGCTCGCCGGCCCATCTGGGCCTGGTGGGCCAGCTCACGGCCCTCACGGCTCGCCTGGCCGATGTCAACCTCAGCGAAGCGCAGCGACGGACGCTGCAGCAGGAGCGGGATCGGCTGGAGCAGGAGCTCTACCGCCAGTTGCCCGCCCTGACTCCGCGCCTCGTGGACGCCGCCCAGGTGGCCGCCGCCCTGCCGGCCGATGGGGTGCTGATCGAATTCCAGCGCTTCCGCCCCTACGACGCCCGTCAACCGGAGGCCCGGAGCTGGGGGGAAGCCCGCTACCTGGCGATGCTGCTGTTCCCCGATGGGGCGATCCGGGCGGTGGATCTCGGCCCGGCGGCGGCCACCGATCCCCTGATCCAGCAGGCCCTCGCCGAGAGCCTGGCCCGCAACCGCCCCGCCGGACCGTTCTGGGCCCGGGTGAGCCAGAAGGTGCTGGGGCCCCTGATGCCGCAGCTGGTGGGGCGGCGGCAGTGGTTCGTCTCCCCCGATGGTGAACTGAGCCGCATTCCATTCACCGCGCTGCCGGCTCCAACCGGAGGCCCGTACGGGGCAACGTCCGAATCGGCTCCCACCCTGGGCCAGCAGGTGCAGCTGCGGGTCCTCACCAGCGGCCGCGACCTGCTCAGCCTGCGCAGCCCCGGGCCTGGGGGCCAGCGTGCCCTGGTGCTCGCCGCCCCCGATTTCGGCGGCCCGGGCCCGTGGCAGCCGCTGCCGGCGACGGCCGCCGAGGGGAGCTGGATCGCCGAACGCCTCGGTGCGGCCCTGTATCAGGGAGCCGCCGCGACCACCGCCGTGCTGCACGAGGCGCAGGGCCCCAGGGTGCTGCACATCGCCAGCCACGGGTTCTTCACCGCGGGCAGCGGTGACCCGCTGCTGAACAGCGGCATCGTGCTGGCGGGTGCGAATCAGCGCCGCTCCTCCAGCCAGGCCACCCGCGCTGCCGTGGCCGGGGACGACGGCTATCTGACCGCCAGGGAGGCGGCCCAGCTGCAGCTGGATGGCACCGAGCTGGTGGTGCTCTCCGCCTGTGACACCGCCTCCGGCACCCTGCAGACCGGCGAGGGGGTCTACGGCCTGCAGCGGGCCCTCACCGTGGCCGGCGCCCGCTCCACCCTGCTGTCCCTGTGGAAGGTGGACGATGACGCCACGGCGGCGTTCATGCAGCGCTACGTCGCCCTGCTCAAGCAGGGGATGGGTCGCATGGAGGCGCTGGCGGCGGTGCAGCAGGAGTTCCGCAGCAACCCGCCCGAACCGGACTGGGCCGACCACAAGTTCTGGGCCGCCTGGCAGCTCACCGGCGACGGGGGGCCGATTCCGGGGTTGTGAACCATCGCCGGCACACCAGGCAGACTGATCGGGCCGGCGGTGTTGTTGTTTCCACCCATGCGACACCAACCGGGGTCTGCGGCACTGGGCGCCCTGCTGGTTGCCGGCTCACTGCTCGTGCCGGTGGCCCCCGGGGCCGCCGCCCCTGACCTGGATGCCATGGTGGCGGCCGTCGCCAGCCAGCTGCGCCGGAGCTGGAACGCGGATCCCGGCACCGCGTCGCTGGCCTGGCCGGCCATTGAGGTGCTTCCCGCCGGCCAGACGCCGGCGTCGGCTTGCCCCGGGGCCGGCAGCGCGGCCGGGGCCGCCCAGAGCCCTGCGCTGCTCTGTGCCGCCAGCGGCAGGCTGCTGCTGGACCGCTCCCGGCTGGAGAAGGCAGCCAGCCGCCATGGGGAGTGGGGCGTGGCCTACTGGGTCGGGATCGGCCTGGGCAACGCGATCCTGGGCCATCGGGGACCCTCGCGCCTGGCCCCTGCCGCCGCCAACCTTCAGGCCAACTGCCTGGCGGGTGTGCTGATCGGTGGCACCGGGCTGCAACCGGCGCCCCAGGATCCCCCCAGGCCCGATGCGGTCGCTGCCCCGGCCAACGGGGCCTACGCCACCGCCTTGGCCGAGCAGATGGGAACCCGCAGCCAGCGCTCCTATGCCCTGCTCACCGGCCTCGGCATGACGGAACTGGCGGGTTGCTCCGATCCGGCGATGGCCCAGCTCGCCGGGGACCGGGTGCCCGATCCGGCCCTGCTGGGCGCGCTGGCCACCGGGAGCGACCGGGCCGCGTTCAACACCATGGGGGTGATGGGGCGTCGTTGCCGGCCACTGCCCAACGCCCCCTGCCCCAGGCGACTGCCCGGTTTCACCGGGAAGAAATGAGGCACCACCCCGACCCGTGAGCAGCGACCCCCCGACCAGGCCCCAGGGCGAGAGTGAGACCCCGCCCCGCAAGGGAATGCCGGGGGCCCGATCCGGGGCGCGATCGCTGCGGCTGCCGGCCTGGCTGCGCTCCCCCTCGCTGCATGAATGGGTGCGCACTTCGGGCATCCTCATCGCCGCCTCCTGGGGCATCTACACCTTCGTCTGGAAGGAGATCTATGTGCCGTCCCAGGCGCCGGCCAGCATCAGCCTGGCGATCAGCCTGACCCCGATTGCCGCGGAGGGCGGCGGCGGCCCCTCGTCACCATCGCTGCAGCGGGAACTGAAGGTCAGCGCCACCAACGCCAGCACGCGCCGGCTCTACCTGCTCAGCAGCTTCTGGGAGCTGTTCCCGATCCGCCGCCAGGCGCTGGATCGCTCCACGTTTCCGAGTCGCGCCAGCGGCCCCTTCGATGCGATTCACGTAGAGAGGGGGGCGGTGCTCCAGCCCTATCCCACCGAAGCGGCCGGCAAGCTGTTCGTCGACGACCACATCAATCCCGGCGAAACGATTCACCGCTCGGTGATTGTCTCCCTGCCTGCCGGCGCCTATGCCGCCCAGGTGGATGTGCTGGTTCCCGTGCTGACGCGTGAGCCACCCAAGGGCAACACCCTGCTGGGAGGACGGGTGCTGGAGTGGGGCTATGACAGGACAGACGTGGTCATTCCCCTGCTGTGCGTGGAAGGCGACCCCTCCGATTGCCTGCGCCTGGATGACCCCGACAAGCAGGACCGGCTGATGGATCGAAAGCTGAAGGCCTTTGATTCCAACTACTTTCTCAACGAGCAGAGTGTGCAGGTGGGATTGGCCGGAGGTTCCTAGGGGAGGCGACGGGCGCCACCCATCGGCCCACGCTTGCCATCCGGCCCCAGAAGCCAGAAGCGGATCGCATCGCCACTCACCTCGAACTCCTCCACGACCTTCAGTCCGGCGATGCCGGGATCCGAGGGGAACAGCACGCGCCAGGTGCGACGGGAGCCTTCACAGGTGGCCTCCCAGGCGCCGGCGACGGTGGCCCCAGCGTCCGAGATGATCCACACCAGGTGGTGGCGCCCGTCCGCCAGCTTCGTGACCACGGCCCGGCCGGGCTTGCTGGGGGCCACGTAGTCCCAGGTGCCGAGCGCCGCCTCACAGGGGGGTGATGCCGGGGCGGCCCAGGAGGGGGTGGAGCCCATGGCCAGCGCAAGCCCAACGTGCAGCAGTCGGCGTCGCATGGGCGGCTCCGGAGAGGGCTGGCGTGCACGGGGACTGTAGGGGCCCCCATCCGTGCGGCCGCCCGCTGCGCACAGCATCATCCGGGCCCCTCGGGCTAGAAGGGGGCAACGGCGGAGCACAAGGGGTGGATCTCGAGCGCCTTCAGAAGCTGTTCACGGCCCCGCTGCTGCCGCTGGGTCGCCAGAGCTTCTCCCTGCTCTGGGTCGTGGAGGTGCTGCTGCTGCTGCTGGCCGTGAGCCTGGCGGCGCGCTGGCTGAAGCGGCTGCTGGCCGGACGGGTGCTGCGCTGGTTCTCCCTGCCGGAGGGGCGGCGTGAGGCGGTGGCCACCCTCTTCTCGATGGGGCTGGCGGCGCTGGGCTACGTGGTGGTGGCCCAGGGGATGGGGCTCGACATCGGTGCCCTCGCCGTGATCTTCGGGGCCCTGGGGGTGGGCATCGGCTTCGGCCTGCAGGAGCTCACCCGCAACCTCACCAGTGGCCTCACCCTGCTGATGGAAGGGAAGCTGAAGGTGGGCGACCAGATCGAGTTCGGAGACACCAGCGGCTTCATCCGTGAGATCTCGATCCGCTCCACCGTGATCCGCACCTTCCAGGGCGCCGAGATCGTGGTGCCCAATTCGGCCATCACCAATGCGCCGGTGAAGAACCTCAGCTATCTGAGCTCCGATGGCCGGGTGGATGTGGAGGTGACGGTGGCCCACGGCAGCGACCCCCTGGCCGTGACCGAGGTGCTGCTGGAGGCGGCCCTGGCCGAGCCCTCGGTGCTGGCCGATCCGCCGCCGAAGGTGCTGCTGCACGGGCTCCAGGGCCAGGGGATGGCGTTCGAGCTCTGGGCCTGGACCTCGGCGATCCACGCCAGCCTCAGCCTGCGCAGTTCGCTGAACTACGCGATCGAGCAGGGTCTGCGGGAGCGCCGCATCGAACTGGCCGGGTCGCGCCAGCAGATCCAGCTGCTCTCCTCCCGGCGCGCCGAGGAAGGGGACGCCGCTGCCCCGGACTGGCGCCCCCTGCGGACGTCCCTGCCCGACCATCCCTGCTACAGCGGCATGGATGACCGTCGCCTGCGGGAGCTGGTGGGCAGCGGCGCCCGCCGCTCGGTGAGCGCCGGCACGGTGCTGGTGCGCCAGGGGGATGAGGGACGCTCCTTCCACCTGGTGCTGAGCGGCGCGGTGGATGCGATCCACGAAACCGACCGGGTGAGCCGCAAGCTGTTCACCTTCACCGCCGGGGAGTTCTTCGGCGAACTGCCGCTGCTGCTGCAGGTCCCCTACCCCACCACGATGGTGGCGGCCGAGGACACGACGCTGTTCGTGGTGCCCAGCGGCAGCTTCCGCGCCCTGCTGGCCTCGCGTCCCGAATTCGCCGACAACGTGGCCCGGGAGGTGGCCCGCCGCAGCGACGTGCTGCGCAGCTACGAGGACTGCCTGCGCCAGCGCGGCCTGCTCGAGGACGCCGACATGGGCCACCCCCTGCAGTGGTTCCGCGAGCGGCTGAAACGGGTGCTGGCGGGACGCCCCGCCGTGATGGCCTCGGTGGAAACGGAGGCCAGCTGAGGCAGGGGCTTCAGGGCGGCCTTACCCGGAGGTCTTCAGTAGTTGCTGCTCACCCGGATGGCGATCGTCCGGGTGCTGGGATCCAGCAGGGCGAGCATGAAGTCGTTGACGTCCTGGTTCAGGGTCGGCCGAATCGTCTTGGGAGCCCGCAGGATGTCGTTGCCTGCGGTCTGGATCTGATAGAGCCCGGTGGGCGGTGGTGAAGGCAGCGACTGGCTGAAACGCGCGAGCAACTGCTCTTCGCTGGGGTTGTACACCGAGCCCGCCGGCGGAAGGGGCTGGCCTGACTCCCGGGCCTGCCGGGCACGGGCTTCCATCGCGGTGCGGGTCCCGGCCAGGCGGCGCAGCACGGCCTCCGGG
The DNA here is from genome assembly GCF_009834675.1 of Cyanobium sp. Copco_Reservoir_LC18. NCBI lineage: Bacteria > Bacillati > Cyanobacteriota > Cyanophyceae > Synechococcales > Prochlorococcaceae > Cyanobium > Cyanobium sp. Copco_Reservoir_LC18. The sequence continues at coordinate 58,455 of NZ_ASAC01000015.1, read as the reverse complement.
ATCGGCAGGGGCTGCCACAGGCCGGAGCGCTCGGCGGTGCGGGCATAGCGATCGAAGTCGGCCCCGCTGAGGGCGAACACCATCGTGATCCTGAGGCCCTCGCGCCCGAACCATCCCGACTGCGAGGGGGAGGCCTGATAGGTGATGGCCCGGGCGGCCCCGGGGATGGCGAACTCGCGCCGCAGGGCCCCCTCATCGGACTGCCGCAGCGTGCAGCCCGTCAGGGCAACGCCAGCCAGCCCAGCGGCCAGGGCCGGAACCGGACGCATGAAGGCCGCAGCCGCTACCCGCGGCCACTTCGCCATGACGTCCCCGAACCGGCCGGGATGGAACTTGCAGGTGAAGGCGGCCATCACGGCCAAGGAGGCAGCATCTGGGAAGGTCGAACTCCGTCTCATGACGGGGTTTTTGGACCGTCAAACACCAGGCTATGAGGCCCAACGGTGATCCAAGGCCACCGGCAATGCCTTGAGCCCGCGCAGCTCGAGGTTGTCCTGATACTCCAGGGGCTCATCGGTGAGTTGAAGTCCTGAACATCGCCGCAGCAGGGCGGTGAAGGCGACGGTGGCCTCCATCCGGGCCAGGGCCGCCCCCAGGCAGACATGGGGGCCATGGCCGAAGGCCAGGTGCACGTCGGATCTGCGGCGCACGTCGAGCCGGTCGGGGTCGGGGAAGCGGGCCGGGTCGCGATTGGCGGCCGCGAACATCAGGTAGACCAGCTGCCCCTTGCGGATCGAGCGATCGCCGATCGTCAGATCCTCCCCGGCCTCGCGGTACATGAACTGGACGGTGCCGTCGTAGCGGAGGAACTCCTCGATCGCATTGGGAATCAGGGACGGCTCGTCCAGCAGCAGCTGCAGCTGGTCGGGGTGGCGCAGCAGGGCCAGCAGGCCGTTGCCGATCAGGTGGGTGGTGGTCTCGTGGCCGGCGGCCAGGAGCAGGTTGGCGTTGGCGATCAGCTCCGTCTCGCTGAGCCGATCGCCGTCGACCTCGGCCTGCACGAGCAGGCTCAGCAGGTCGTCGCCGGGGGAGGCGCGGCGCTTCTCGAATTCGGCGCGGAAGAAGGTGGTCAGCTCGTGGGTGCTCTGCAGGGCCCGCTGGTACTGCTCGGCGCTCACGGCGGAGGGATCGGTGCCGAAGATCGCTGAGAAGTCGTCCGACCAGCGCTTCAGCTGCTCCAGCTCGCCGGATTCCAGACCGAGCAGCCGGGCGATGACCCGGGCCGGCAGCGGGAAGGCGAGGTCGGCGATCACATCGAAGCGGCCCTGCTCCGGCAGCTGATCCAGCAGCTCATCAACCATGGCTTCGACGGCCGGCCGCAGGGCATCCACGGCCCGGGGCGTGAACACCTTGGCGACCAGGGCGCGGAGCCGGTGGTGGCGTTCCGGGTTGGTGATGTTCATCTGGGCCCCGATGACCTCGAACAGGGGCTGCAGTTCGGGCCTCCCGGCCCGCTCGCCCATGCCGCCGGCGCGATCGGAGCGCAGCCGGGGGTCGTGGGTCGCCGCCACCACATCGTCGTAGCGCGTCAGCACCCAGGCCCCGAACGGTTCATGCCAGTGGACCGGGTCGGTGCGTCGCAAGGCGGCGTAGGTCGGGTAGGGATCGACCAGCATCGCCGGGCTGAACAGGGCTGCCGTCATGGTTGGCGAAGACTCACGGATGACGGTATCGAGATCTCCTTGATGCTGGCGGCTCAGCCTGGAATCACGCCGAGCTGCTGAAGCATCCCGTAGGTATCGACGATGATCCAGTCTTCCTCGATCCTGCCGTTCGCGATCCGGTAGATCGCCTGGCCGGTCACGCAGACGCGCTGGTTGGTCGGTGGAATTCCGTTGAAGTCCCCTTGGTGGGTTCCTTCGGCCGACCAGCGCAGTGAGACGCGGTCGGCTTCTCCGAACAGATCGTGGATCTGCATGTGAAGGTCGGGAAACGCTGCGACAAGGGCTCCGATGTAGGCCTTGGCGGACTCTGGCCCGTTCGCCAGATTAGGGGCCGAAGGGTCGTTCATGGTGAAGTTGGCCGAGCAAAGCTCGTCGATCACGGCGAAGTTGCGCCCATTCCATGCTTCCGTGATGAGTCGACGGACGAGATGCTTGTTTGCTTCTGACATGTGGCTGTATTCCTTGGGTAAGTGGACAAGCGGTTCTCCGCTTGGCGGATGAACGGTCAACCGCTCATGCGCTAGTCAGTTCGATCTGCATGATGGGCATCACCGATCAATATCGAGAGTATCCAGGTTCTTCGTGAAGACCACGCGGTCTTCACCTTCCCCGTCATAGCCCACAGCAACGGGCACGCCGTCGACCTTGACATCGGATGCAAGGGGCGAGAATCCCATGCGGCCGTGGCAAACACATGCTCTTAGGTCTGGTCGGGATCGGTCTGCGGCACGAATCCGATGAGGAGCGCGGCGACCTGACCATGCATCAACGACCGAAATGATCGGTTGATGGTCGTCCGGCTCTCCATGGCGGATGACAACCTCGTTCATGGTTGCCCCCTCAGCACACAGTACGCGCGACGGCCGAGTGAAGCCGCCCGAGCAGGCGTGCATGGCTTGGGTAGTGCATGCCTTGGTTGCTCAGCTGGAGCGAGGAGTCAGGCGTCACTTCTCGCCATTCGGTCCCCGCCTGAAGAACAATCGAGCGAGTAGAAAGGTTCCGACGCAACAGTTCGCCACCAGCACAAGGTAGAAGAGGAGGAGGATAAGGAACCAGGCAGGGTGGTCTGAGAAATGGATTGTGCTACTGGCGGGACCAAAGTTTCTACCCGGGCTGCTGATCTGCCCCGTCGTAATGAAGCGGTAGAGGCCAAAGACAAGTCCTCCACACGCTGCTGTGAACACGGGGACAAGAACAATCCTGCCGATCCATATCGCCCATATCTTGTACGTAGGCATTGGGGCACATCTTGGGTGCTTTATCGGATTCATGGCACCTGATGATTCTACGATGTCTCGATGGTGCTGGTGCATACATAAGCCCGGGATCTCGCGTTATGTTGTGTTTGCAGTTCTGCGGATCCTGGCGGTTGCCCAACAGCATCAGCCCTTGTGGAACCTAACGTTTGCTTCTGCTGCGAGCGCTCCCATAAAATGCGGTTGTGGGGCCACTGCAGTCCTTCCATAAAGTGGAGCAGTGGCCCCACAACCGCTACCGCACCTGCGCTCGTCGGCAGCAAGCGTCGTTATGCGTTTGACGCGAGTGCCGGTTTGACGTTTCGCGACTGGCGGCTGCTTACGCGGCGACCGGTGTGAGGAATCCGACGATGGTCCCCTCGGGGGCTTGGACGTACGCGACGGTCTGTCCCCACGGCATGACTCGGGGTGGCGTGAGGGCGAAAGCACCGGCATCCAGCGCGCGCTGGAACGCGGCGGGCACGTCCGCAGCCCAGAACGCGAGCTCCGCGCCTCGGACCTGCGCGCTCTTAAGCGTGTCGTAGCCGTCGGCGAGCATGAGCGCGCCCGCGGCGTGTGAGGCGATGGCGACCGACTGATCCGCGCCAAGCAGCGCGAACCCGAGGTCGCGGTCGTAGAGACTCGGTTCGATGCCTGTGGCACGCACGTAGAAATCCACGGCGCGCGCCACGTCATCCGTGTACACGACGGCGGTGGCGAACTTCGTTGTTGACATAGCCTGATGCTACTCCGGTGTTTTGAGATACGCATAACGCTGCCCCTGAGTGGCAGGCAAGGAGCTTGGGGTTGCGAAACTGAGAGTGGATGGCGGCCTGTCCACTCGAAGGGCTTGTTAGACCGATTTTGGCCGCAACTGACCAAACAAAAGAAAAACATGAATAAGCCGATCAGATACAGCTTTGGAAAGGCAAATCTCAGCCCCAAGCCCGTGGCAGATGTCGTTTCTCACATTCCAACCCCGCGGGTCAGATAAAAGCACTCTCAAGTACAGGCATATGTCACTTCCGAATACATCATGCATCTGCTCTGAACGCAAAAGCTCATCGACACTTCTCAAGTAAAATCCTCCTCCTCGAGCCTCTTTCAGCACAGTACCACCCAATTGTTCTACAATGCTCCGTAGGACAACCTCAATGCGCGGCGTCAGAATATGATTTGCAGCTAGATAATCTCCATCAAGATACTTGGCGATCCCCTCGATTAGCAGTCCATGCTGAGAAGATGGGAATACCGTTGAATCATAGAGGTATTCTACAATGAGCTGTGGATTAAGATTATGCTCTTCGACGGCACGCTTAAGGACTGTATCAAGCGAAACTGAGTAGATATTCATATCCTGTGAAACCTGGCCTATGAGCAATCCGTCGTAGTCTGTTTCAACCGGACCTATGGTGGAAACAACCCTGCCCTCTCTGTCGCAGACTTGTCGAGGAAACATGAATGCGAGAGGATACTTCTGAATTCCCTCGTCTAAGCGATGTTTGCTTTCGCGAATCGAAGGAAGGTACTGTATAGCTATTCTTGAGAAAACATGAGTGTACTCCCCGCGTACCATTTCTTGTGCGAACTGGAGCAACTCTTCCTTGGGCAGCTCGGCTGTGAATTCATGTGTGAGCATGCTGTCAATTAGGTCTGGACCCAGCTCTCTTAGCTCAATCAGAACTTGAGCGAGCGCATCGGTTATATTGAACTCCCTATAAATCGAATATGCTTGTTTGAGGATTTCGTGTGCCGCCAATGGAGGCGAATTTCTCGCAGTTGCCTGGCATAATCCGCCAAAGGCTTTGATTACCCTCTCCATCTCATTGGTCATGCCTTTTGTTCGATAGTATCTACTAAGTCTTCTTGCAGCACACTCGCATGGCCAAAGGCTACCATTCGACAGAAGACGAGAGAATCGAGCCTCAAGATGTGCCACTATCTGACTTTCTTCTTCTGAAGTCCTCTGGACTTTCTTGTTTTCAACAATAAGATCAAAGCAGAAACCCCAAAGCCCGGGCTTGTTGTCCTCTGAGATCTTTTCTTCAAGGCTAAGCGCTGCGTTCTTAGCTCTCTCAATCAGCTGTTGATTTCTCAGGCTTATTCCAAGAATGAATGCGCGACGAAGCTTTTTAATCGAATCTATGGGTTGTAAACTCATGCCGTTCTCAACGAGAGTAAGCAGAGCATCAGCGGAAGTAAGGGCAAATGTATGACTAGGCTTCACTCCTGTGCACTTAAGGCAAAGATCCCATACCAAATCCGAATATCTTGCCTTCATTGCCACATTTGATGACTGACTAGATCTAGAACTCCAATAGCCAATCGTTGCCGCATCAACATTTGAAAGGCTGGGATACTCTATGGAGGTTCCATCGGGATTAGTCCGTATCATTTGAGGGCAGAAGTAAGTTCCCCAGTGCGATCCATCAGCATCAGATGTCTCCATAAAAGCAAAAGCCATCAGTTCATATAGAAATTCCTTGCATGGTGGTTCACTTGACCCTTCAGCCCGAAGTCGTCTAAGGCGTTCTTCGACGGTGCGCTCATCTAGCTTGAGCTCCAGTTCAAGCTCATCCAATAAGTTCTTGACATTTTGGAATTCAGGGTTCATGACTTAAGGGTCGGTCTAACGCTGCCCCTGAGTGGCAGGCAAAGATCTTGCGGTGGCGAAGCAGAGGGTTTTCCGTGGCCTGTCCACTCGAGGGGCTGTTTGGCCGGCCCTCTTCGCTCAAGAAAGCAGCTCCTCTAGTTCATCTCTGGTTTGCTCAGTATCACGCAGGATTTTGGAAAGCAACCCAGGTCCCAATGTTTCACCAGAATGAACAGGGACTACAGTAGTTCGGCCGTCGGGATGTCTCAGAAATTATGGCTTCCCTTTATTCGCAGAACCTCAAAGCCAACCTTCCGAAGTGCCAAGATGAGCGCCTTGCCTGTAACGGCAGAATATGTTGACACGTCTAGACTGTGACTCGCTGAACACCAACGAAGTCCAGTTGTTCGACCTTTCCGTCGTGAACCTCCAGGCAGAGTTCAATAGCTTCTCTGATCCGGCCCATCAACTCATCAAGAGACGGTGCCTGTGTGTGGCATCCGGCTAGAGCGGGCACGTTCGCAACATAAAAGCCCTCAGAGTCTCTCTCAACCACCACATCGAACTGCTTTGCCATGGGAGTCAGCTGCGTCCGGTCACGATAGCCCCGCCACAGCTTGTCGGCAGCTCTTCACTGGGACCGGCCAACATGTTCTTAGGCGGTTTCCGTGAACCACGCCCAAAAGTCCAGCCCTTTCCGTGAACCACCCATCCGTCTGAGCCTCAAGCGCTGAGAGCTCCTCCGGCACCAGCCTTGAGACTGCGTCACGCGAAACCTTAGCCATGGTTCACGGACCCGTGAACCGCTCAAGTCTCCAGCAACATCTTCGACAGATTCGGCAGGCCCGCCCCCTGGTGGTAGCGGTCACGCTGCAGGTCGGTGCAGTGCTCCAGCAGGATCCGCTTCACCCGGTCGGGATAGCCGATGAATTCGGTGCGCACCGACAGGAACGCGGCCAGCAGTCCGCTGATGTGGGGCGCCGCCATGCTGGTGCCGGAGAGGGCCACGTAGAGCTCATCGAGGCTCTTGCCCTTGTCGCGGCTGGGGGTGCGTTTGGGGTCGCTGCTGCTGCGGCACGACAGGATCTTCTCCCCCGGGCCCACCACGTCGGGCTTGAGGCGGCCATCGGCGGTGGGGCCCCGCGAGGAGAAGTAGGAGGTGCCGTAGCGGTGGGGCAGGGTTGGGTGCACCGAGCCCACGGCGATCGCCTCATCGAGGTTGGCCGGATCGCCGATCGAGAGATCAAAGGAGCGGGTGGCGCTGAAGCCGTCCACCACGATGTCGCCGCTGCCCTCGTTGCCCGCCGCCAGCACCACCAGCACCCCCTGGCGCACCAGCCGCAGCAGTGAGGCGCACAGCGGTGAATCGCCGCAGCCGAAGCTGGCCGGGTCGAACGGTCCGCCCAGGCTCAGGTTCACCCCCTGGATCGCCAGGCGCCGGCCGTCCTGGTTCTGCTTCCAGATGTGGTCGATCGCCTTGATGATCCAGGCGTCGTAGCCGCCGCCGTTGTCGGCCAGCACCTTGTAGCTCACGATCCGGGCCCTCGGGGCCATGGCCAGCAGGTCGGGGCCGCCCTCGCCGCCCACCGTCAGCAGCCCGCCGGCGATGATCCCGGCCACGTGGGTGCCGTGGCCGTTGGCGTCGTTGCCGCTGCCCTGCTGTACCGGCCCCCGCGCGGTGCAGTCCCATTCGGCGGCAATCGTTCCTTCCGGCGCGAAGCTGGCGTTGTGGAAATGGGGGTGCTGCCGGTCGATGCCGGTGTCGAGCACAGCCCAGGTGATGCCCTGGCCGCAGGCGTTGTAGCCCAGCTGGGCGGTGCGGGCCTGCACGGTGTGGATCGAATCGTGCATCAGGGCCTTCTTGCGGCTGTTGCTGAACATCCGGTACACCGCCGGTGAGGTGGCGCCGTACTGGCGGCTCATCGCCCCCGCCAGCGTTTCCACCTCGGCCCGGGTCAGGTTCACCGCCACGTAGCGATCCAGCTGGTCCTCCAGGAACACCGTCTCGGCGGTGATCGGGCCCTGCAGCACATTCGCCTGGATCCACGCCAGCACCGCGTCACGGGCCTTCTGCAGCGAATCGCCCCCCTCCGGCGTTGCCGTCGAGCGGTCCGCCAGTTCGATCAGCACCGGCACCCGCGCCGTGGCCTCCACATCCAGGGCATCGGCCAGGCTGCGGGCCACCGTCATCGGGCTCACCGGCTGGAAGCGGGAGCGATCCAGCGCCGCCATCACCGTCTCCTGGGTCGACTGGCGCGACAGATAGCGGCTGGCGGAATGGGCCTTGCTGGGCGGCCACACCACCCCCTCGATCCGTTCATCGATGATCGTCGGCTTGCCGGAGGCGCTGTACTCGTCGGCCAGGCTCTGGTCGAGGCAGACGATGTCGCCGTCCTGGGCGATGTTCACCCAGCGCTTCACACCGGCCGGGATCGGCAGCTTCCTGCCGTGCCACTTCTGCAGCACGTCGGTCACCTGGGGCAGCCCCAGCGGCGAGCCGATCGTGACGTACAGATCCACCTCCACGGTGGCGCCCAGTTCCATCAGCGCCTGGTAGGTGACCATGCTCCCCTGGCTGTGCCCCACCACCACGAAGGGGCCGCCGCCGGTGCTGACCCGCTCCTTCACCGTCTGCACCATGCGCTGGCGCTTGGTGGCGTTGAACAGGAAGTCGTTCACGTCCGCCAGGAACGCCTGGGTGAACATCGCCGTCACCGGGCTCCACAGCCCCTTGGCCTCCACCGACAGCGTCGCCGGGCCCCCCATCGGCACCCCCCGCTGGGCCGCCGTCCGGGCGGATGCCTCCAGCTGCGCCGTCAGGCTGTCCACGAAGGCCTGCGATTCCGCCGGGGTGTCGCTCTCCTGGATCGAGGCGGCCAGCAGCCCCTGCGCCTCCGGCTGCAGCGTGGCCCGGTCCTCGCCGAGGGCCCTGGTGGAGACGCCCGCCGTCTCCGGGTAGCGCTCCCGGTCGACCCAGTAGGCCATGCGGGTGCGCTCCCCCTGGTCGGCGCCGAACAGGGCCCGGTCCCACTCCGAGCGCAGCACCCGCTCGGGGGGCATGTTGGAGATCCCGTGGCAGTAGATCACCGTGCGGGCCTGCCCCCGCGCGGCCGGGGTGGTGGCGCCGCCGGCGGCGGCGGCTCTCTTCGGGGCGGTCATGGGGGCGCACAAGACGGGATCCATCCCCCGCCCTAGCCAGCCCCGCCGCCGCCGGACCACGGCCCGCCGCCGGTGTCATCGTTCTTGAGGCCGCCCCCGTCCATGACCCTGCTCCTCACCGTGCTGGCCCTGGTCGTGCTGGCGGATCTGCTGGTGCTGGTGGTGCTGCTGCCCTCGCTGCTGATCCGCCTGCTGCTGGTCCCCCTGTGTCCGGAGGTGGTCTGGTGCGGCCCGGGCCGGCAGAGGACGCTGGCCCTCACCATCGACGACGGCCCCAGCCCCGGATCGGAGGCCCTGCTGGCCCTGCTGCGGGAACTCGAGGTGCCGGCCACCTTCTTCCTGATCGGCTCCCACCTGGAGCGCGACCCCCGTTTCCCGCGAAGGGCCCTGCAGCAGGGCCACGACCTGGGCAACCACCTCTGGCGCGACGCGTCCGCCGCCGCCCTGCCTCCAGCGGAGTTCCAGCAGCAGCTGGCCGACACCGAACGGGTGATCGCCCGGGCCGCTGCCCCCGCCAGACTGCGCTGGCGCTGGTTTCGCCCCGGGCGGGGCTGGTTTCACCGGGCCATGCTCGACGCCCTCGCGGCCCGGCGCTACCGCCTGGTGCTGGGTTCGCTGTTTCCCTGGGACACCCTGCGGCCGCCCCTCTGGTTCGTGCGCCTGTTCGTGCGCCTCAACGCCCACCCCGGCGGGATCCTGGTGCTGCACGACACCCCGGACCTGAGCGGCCGCACCCTGGAGAGCCTGCGCTGCCTCATCCCCGACCTGCGCCGCCGCGGCTACACCTTCGTGCCGCTGGCGGAGCTGCTGGATCCGGCCGCATGATCCCGCGCCCCCCGGTGGGCGTGGGGCCTACGATCCGGGCCGTCCGCCCCCTGGGGAATGCGCTTCAGCAGCCTGCTCACCCGGATCGGCGCCGTGCAGGACGGCAGCCCGCGGCACCTGGCAGGGGATCCGGAGATCACCGGCGCCGAAGCCCTGGATCGCGCCGGCCCCGGCCAGCTGGCCTTCCTCGAGCCCGGCAACGCCCTGGCGGCCGCCCTCTCCGCCAGCGGCGCCGCCGCCCTGCTGCTGCCCCTCGACGCCGAAATCCAGCAGCTGGCCAGTGAGCGCGGCCTGGCCTGGGTGGCCCTCCAGGATCCCCGCCTCGGCTTCGCCCAGGCCCTCGCCGCCCTGCATCCGCCCACCCCGAAACCCCCGGGAATTCACCCCAGCGCCGTGGTTGACGCGGGCGCGACCGTGGCCGCCGATGCCCATGTGGGGGCCCATGGGGTGATCGGCGCCGGCAGCGTCGTGGCCGCCGGCTGCGTGCTCCATCCCGGTGTCGTGCTCTATGAGGATGTGCAGCTCGGTGAGGGCTGCGAGATCCACGCCAACGCCGTGCTCCACCCCGGCAGCCGCCTCGGGGCGGGGTGCGTCATCCAGTCGCAGGCGGTGATCGGCGCCGAGGGCTTCGGCTTCGTTCCCACCGCTTCCGGGTGGGTGAAGATGCCCCAGACGGGCCGGGTGGTGCTCGAAGACGGCGTCGAAGTGGGCTGCGGCTCCACCATCGATCGCCCGTCGGTCGGCGAGACCCGCATCGGTGCCGGCACCAAGATCGACAACCTCGTCCATGTCGGCCATGGGGTGGTGACGGGCAGGGGCTGCGCCCTGGCGGCCCAGGTGGGCATCGCCGGTGGCGCCGTGCTCGGCAACGGCGTCATCCTGGCCGGCCAGGTGGGCGTCGCCAACCGGGCCGTGATCGGCGACCGGGCCATCGCCTCCTCCAAGTCCGGCATCCACGGCGAGATCGCCGCCGGTGAGGTGGTCAGCGGCTACCCCGCCATCCCCAACCGGCTCTGGCTGCGCTGCTCCGCCGTCTTCAACAAACTGCCCGAGATGGCCCGCACCCTGCGGCAGCTGCAGAAGTAGCCTCGCCTGCTGCCCGGGCCCCCTTCGCGATGACCAGCTACAGGATCACCCTGCTCGCGGGGGACGGCATCGGTCCGGAGATCACCGCGGTGGCCCGCACCCTGCTGGAGGCGGTGAGCGCCCGGCACGGCTTCCGCCTCACGTTCGACCCCCAGCCCGTCGGCGGCGCCGCCATCGACGCCACTGGCCAGCCCCTGCCGGAGAGCACCCTGGCCGCCTGCCGGGCCTCCGATGCGGTGCTGCTCGCCGCCATCGGCGCCCCCCGCTTCGACGCCCTGCCCCGGGAGCAGCGCCCCGAGAGCGGCCTGCTGGCCCTGCGCTCCGGCCTGGGGCTGTTCGCCAACCTGCGGCCCGTGAAGATCATTCCGGCCCTGGCCGGCGCCAGCAGCCTGCGCCCCGAGGTGATCGAGGGGGTGGATCTGCTGGTGGTGCGCGAACTCATCGGCGGCATCTACTTCGGCACCCCCAAGGGGCGCATCGAGGTGGACGGCGGCGTGCGCGCCTTCAACACCATGGTGTACGCCGACCACGAAGTCGACCGGATCGCCCGGGTGGGCTTCCGTCTGGCGGCGGCCCGCCGCGGCCGGCTCTGCTCGGTCGACAAGGCCAACGTGCTCGATGTGAGCCAGCTGTGGCGCGACCGGGTGGAGGCGATCCACGCCGAGTTCCCCGCCGTCGAACTCAGCCACATCTACGTCGACAACGCCGCCATGCAGCTGGTGCGCGAGCCGCGCCAGTTCGACGTGCTCCTCACCAGCAACCTCTTCGGTGACATCCTCTCGGACGAGGCCGCCATGCTCACCGGCTCGATCGGCATGCTCCCTTCGGCCTCCCTCGGCGCAGACGGCCCGGGCCTGTTCGAGCCGGTGCACGGCTCCGCCCCCGACATCGCCGGCCAGGACAAGGCCAACCCCATCGCCATGGTGCTGTCGGCCGCCATGCTGCTGCGGGTGGGCCTGCAGCAGGAGGCCGCCGCCGCCGACCTCGAGACCGCCGTCGACCGGGTGCTGGCCGCCGGCTACCGCACCGGCGACCTGCTGATGAGCGAAGGTTGCACCCGGGTGGGCTGCCAGGCCATGGGCGAGCAGCTGCTGGCGGCCCTGCCCGGCTGATCGCCCCCTTCCGGTAACGGCTGCGGGGGGAGCGGACCGGCGACCTGCCAAACTCACACCCTCTCAACCCCCCTGCGTCGATGTCGAAGCGTCACCCGGTCGTGGCTGTCACCGGTTCCTCGGGAGCGGGAACCAGCACCGTCAAACGGGCCTTCGAGCACATCTTCTCCCGCGAGGGCATCATCCCGGCGGTGGTGGAAGGCGACAGCTTCCACCGCTTCGAGCGGGGCCCCATGAAGCAGGCGATGGCCGAGGCCCAGGCCCGCGGCGAGAACTTCTCCCACTTCGGCCCCGAGGCCAACATCTTCGACAAGCTTGAGGAGCTGTTCCGCACCTACGGCGAGACCGGCAGCGGCAACCGCCGCTACTACCTCCACTCGGTGGAAGAGGCGGCCGAGCACAACGCCCGCCTCGGCACCAGTCTGGAGCCCGGCCAGTTCACCCCCTGGGAGCCCATCCCCAGCGCCACCGACCTCCTCTTCTATGAAGGCCTCCACGGGGGCGTGGTGGGTGACGGCTACGACGTCGCCTCCCTGGTGGATCTGCTGATCGGCGTGGTGCCGATCGCCAACCTGGAGTGGATCCAGAAGATCTCCCGCGACAACGCCGAGCGCGGTTACTCGGCCGAAGCGATCGTCGACACGATCCTGCGCCGCATGCCCGACTACATCAATCACATCTGCCCCCAGTTCAGCCGCACCGACATCAACTTCCAGCGGGTGCCCACGGTGGACACCTCCAACCCGTTCATCTGCCGCAACATCCCCAGCCCGGACGAGAGCTTCGTCATCATCCACTTCCGCAAGGGTGCCCGTGAGAAGTGGGGCATCGACTTCTCCTACCTGCTGCGCATGATCCACGATTCCTTCATGTCCAGCCCCACCAGCATCGTGGTGAACGGCGGCAAGATGGGCTTCGCCATGGAGATCATCCTCACGCCGATCATCCACAAGATGATCGAGGAGAAGAAGAACCTCCACTGAGCAGCTCGGCTGAAGATCACTCTCTCGATCTTCCTTTCGGCCCTAAGATCCCTCGAAAGGAATCGGTGAATCCCATCACCGCCCAGCCCCCCACCATCCACCCGTCCGGCCCCGGAGGCTCCCCCTCCGGAAGCCCCTCCTTCGTGATCAGGGGCGGGGAGTCCTCGGCCTCCCCGTCCGTCGGCGCCCTGCGCCTCGATCGCATCAACAGCGCCGAACTGCTGCGCTGCTCGCGCCGGGTCTACTTCCGCTTTCTCGAGGCCTGCCCCACCGCCCCCGAGCCGCTGGGGGTGGTGCTGCTCGGCGCCGGCCCCCAGGGGCGGGTGGTGTTCGAACTGCCCATCCTCCTGCCGGACGAACAGTTCGTGCCGATGGAGCTGCTGCGCCCCCGATCGGCCCGGGGCCGCAGTGCCCGCGGGGGATCCAGCCGCCCGCTGCCATGAGTTCCGACGCCCTGCTCGCCCCCACCGAAACGCTGCCGCTGCTGGCCCCCCTGGTGGCCCTGGTCGGCGCCTGCATCGGCAGCTTCCTCAACGTGGTGGTCTGGCGGCTGCCGCGGGAGGAGTCGCTGCTGTTCCCCGGCAGCCACTGCCCGCGCTGTGGCGCTTCCCTGGCCTGGTACGAGAACGTGCCGCTGCTCAGCTGGCTGCTGCTGGGCGGCCGCTGCCGCCACTGCCGGGCGCCGATCGCCGTGCGCTACCCGCTGGTGGAGCTGCTCACCGCCGGCCTCTGGGTGGCCATGCTCTTCGCCCGCCCGGCGGCGATGGGCCCCGACCCCAGCCCCTGGCTGCTGCTGGCGGCCGGCTGGCTGCTGGCCAGCTGGCTGCTGCCCCTGGCCCTGATCGACCTGGACAGCCTCTGGCTTCCGGAGCCGCTCTGCCGCTGGGGGGTCCTGCTCGGCCTGGCGGTCACCGCCGCCGTCGGTTTTCCGCAGGGGGCCGCGGTGGGCCGGGGGCTGCTGTTCTCCCACCTGCTGGCGGTGGCCGCCGGCCTGCTGGGCTTCGAGGCCCTCAGCGCCCTGGCCGAGAAGGCCATGGGCCGGCCGGCCCTGGGCCTGGGGGACGCCAAGCTGGCCGCCCTGATGGGGGCCTGGCTCGGACCCCTGGGCCTGGGGCTGGCGGTCAGCCTCTCGGTGCTCGGCGGTGCCGTGATCGGCGGCATCGCTCGCCTCACGGGCCGTCTCGGCCGCCAGCAGCCCTTCCCCTTCGGCCCCTTCCTCGCCGCCGCCGCCCTGGCGGTCTGGATCGGCGGCCACGGCCCCTGGCTGCGCCTCTGGGGCCTGGGTCTTTAATGGCCACTGGTCTCCGTTCCCCGTCGCCGCCGTCGCCCCATGTCCCTGTTCGACTGGTTCGCCGATCGCCGCAAGAACGCCCCCGCCGTCCGGGCCAGCAAGGGGCCTGAGGCTGACGAGGGGGATGGCCTCTGGAGCAAGTGCGCGGAATGCGGCCTGGTGGTCTACCGCAAGGACCTGATCGCCAACGCCAGTGTCTGCAAGGGCTGCGGCCATCACCACCGCATCGACAGCGCCGAGCGCATCCGCCTGATCGCCGATGAGGGCAGCTTCGAGCCCATCGATGCCGATCTGGCCCCCACCGATCCCCTCGCCTTCAAGGACCGCCGCAGCTACGCCGACCGGCTTCGCGACAGCCAGCGGGCCACGGGCCTGCGGGATGCGGTGGTCACCGGCCTCTGCCGCCTGGAGGGCATGCCCCTGGCCCTGGGGGTGATGGACTTCCGCTTCATGGGCGGCTCGATGGGCTCGGTGGTGGGGGAGAAGCTCACCCGCCTGGTGGAGCTGGCCACCGCCCGCCGCTATCCGCTGCTGATCGTCTGCGCCTCCGGCGGCGCCCGCATGCAGGAAGGGATGCTGAGCCTGGTGCAGATGGCCAAGGTGTCCGGCGCCCTGCAGCGCCACCGCAGCGCCGAACTGCTCTACCTGCCCCTGCTCACCCATCCCACCACCGGTGGGGTCACCGCCAGTTTCGCCATGCTCGGCGACCTGATCCTGGCCGAGCCCAAGGCGATGATCGCCTTTGCCGGCCGTCGGGTGATCGAGCAGACCCTGGGCGAGAAGCTGCCCGAGGGCTTCCAGACCGCCGAATACCTCCAGGACCACGGCTTCGTCGACACGATCGTGCCCCGACCCCAGCTGCGCGGCACCCTCTCCACCCTGCTGCGGCTGCACGGCAGCCTGCGGCCCGCCGTCTCCGTGGTGCCATGAACGGTGCCTCAAGAGGTGGCCCCACCCCTGTTGTCGCCGCCCTGCTGGCGCTGCTGCTGCTGGTGGGCTGCTGGCTGGCGGGTCCCGCCGCCGCCATGGCCGGCCCGGTCGACTGGCAGGAGGTGGAGGCCGGCCCGGAGGGCCGCCAGTGGTGGGATGCCGGCAGCCTGCGCTTCGATCGCGAGGGCAGGCTCTCGGTGCTGAGCCGTTTCCAGCCCGCCGCCGCCGCCGATGCCCCCGAGGACGCCCGGCCCCCCGTCGGCCAGCTGTATGTGATGCAGCTCGACTGCGACGAGGAGCTCTATCGCGACACGGCCGTCAATGGCCTGCCCCGCTGGGGCGCCACCTGGCAGCCGGCCGCCGGCGACAACCTCACCATCCGGGTGCTGCACGCCGCCTGCGATGCCGCCCGCCGGCCACGGGAGAGCGATGCGACGGCCTGAGGCGCCCCTGCGGGTCGCCGTCGCCGGCCTCGGCTTCGGCGAGAAGGTGATCCTGCCCGCCCTGCGGGACGGCCCGCTCACCGAGCCGGTCGCCCTCTGGCACCCCCGCCCGGAGCGGGCCGCCGCCGCGGGCCAGGCGGCCCAGCTGCCCGCCTTCCACGATTTCGCCGCCCTGCTGGCCGATCCTGCCGTGGAGGCGGTGGTGATCGCCACACCGCCGGAGCCCCGGTTCGCCCTGGCCCGCGCGGCCCTGGAGGCGGGCAAGCACCTGTTCCTGGAGAAGCCGGTGGCCCTGAACGCCGGCCAGGTGGAGGAGCTGCAGCGCCTCGCCATCGCCCGGGGCCTGGTGGTGGCGGTCGACTTCGAGTACCGGGCCGTGCCCCACGTGCAGCAGCTGGCGGCCCTGCTGGAGGCCGGGGTGCTGGGGGATCCCTGGCTGGTCAGGTTCGACTGGCTGATGTCCAGCCGCGCCGATCCGGGCCGCCCCTGGAGCTGGTATTCCCAGGCGGCCGCCGGCGGCGGCGTGCTCGGTGCCCTGGGCACCCACGCCTTCGACACCCTCCACTGGCTGATCGGCCCCAGCCGGGGCCTCACCGCCCGCCTCAGCACCGCCATCGCCGAGCGCCCCATCCCCGGCTCCGGGGCCATGGGGGTGGTGGACGCCGAGGACAGCGCCCTGATCCAGCTCGACCTCGAGGACCGCCGCGGCCGCCCCGTGCCCGCCCAGCTCGCCCTCTCCTCGGTGGCCCGGGCGGGGCGGGGCTACTGGATCGAGCTCTACGGCAGTGAGGCCACCCTGGTGCTGGGTTCCAGCAACCAGGCCGACTACGTCCACGGCATGCAGCTGTGGATGGCCCGCCCCGGTGAGGCCCTGCGACCCGTGGCGGCCGATCCGGCCCTGGCCTACGGCCGCACCTGGGAGGACGGTCGGATCGCTCCGGTGCGCCGGCTGCTGGGCTGGTGGTCGCAGGCGGTGCGGCAGCGGCGGCCGATGCTGCCGGGCCTGTCGGAGGCGGTGGCCAGCCAGCGCTGCTGCGACTGGGCCCGCCAGGGAGCAGGAACCCTGGAGGGCATCCCCTAGACTCCGCGGCAGACCCGGCGGGACGACCCCGCCAGCCGTCCTTCGACCACGGTTCTCCGCAACCGTACCCACCCAAAAACCGCGAGATTTCCCATGGCGCTCGTACCGCTTCGGCTGCTGCTGGATCACGCCGCAGAAAACGGCTACGGCATTCCTGCCTTCAACGTCAACAACCTGGAGCAGGTGCAGTCGATCATGGAGGCTGCCTACGAGACCGACAGCCCGGTGATCCTGCAGGCCTCCCGCGGCGCCCGTCAGTACGCCGGCGAAAGCTTCCTGCGCCACCTGATCCTGGCCGCGGTCGAAACCTATCCCGACATCCCGGTGGTGATGCACCAGGACCACGGCAACAGCCCCGCCACCTGCTATGGCGCCGCCGCCAACGGTTTCACCTCGGTGATGATGGACGGCTCCCTCGAGGCCGACGCCAAGACCCCCGCCAGCTACGAGTACAACGTGGCCGTCACCAAGGAAGTTGTGGATGTGGCCCACGCCATCGGCGTGAGCGTGGAAGGCGAACTGGGCTGCCTCGGTTCCCTGGAGACCGGCAAGGGTGAGGCCGAGGACGGCCACGGTTTCGAAGGCGCCCTCGACCACTCCCAGCTGCTCACCGACCCCGCCGAGGCGGCCGACTTCGTCGCCAAGACCAAGGTCGACGCCCTGGCCATCGCCATCGGCACCAGCCACGGCGCCTACAAGTTCACCCGCAAGCCCACCGGTGAGGTGCTGGCCATCTCCCGGATCGCCGAGATCCACAAGGCCATCCCCAACACCCACCTGGTGATGCACGGCTCCAGCTCCGTTCCCCAGGAATGGCTGGATATGATCAACAAGTACGGCGGCGCCATCCCCGAGACCTACGGCGTCCCCGTCGAGGAGATCCAGGAAGGCATCCGCAACGGCGTGCGCAAGATCAACATCGACACCGACAACCGCCTGGCCTTCACCGCCGCCGTGCGGGAAGCCGCCGCCAAGGATCCCGCCAACTTCGATCCCCGCCACTTCAACAAGCCCGCCCGGGCCTACATGAAGAAGGTCTGCCTGGACCGTTACCAGCAGTTCTGGTGTGCCGGCAACGCCAGCAAGATCAAGCAGCGCGACATCAACTACTACGCCACCCTCTACGCCAAGGGTGCCCTCGATCCCAAGACCGCCGTGGCCGCCTGATCGGCGTTCCCTCCAGCGATCCGGTAACGATCCATCGGGGCCCCACGGGGTCCCTTTTTCATGGCCGGCGATGCCCTGGGTGGCCCGCCAGCCGGGGCACTCAGGGCAGGGGAAGGGGCAGCGGTGTGCCATCGGGCAGGGGCGGCTTGCCGGCGGCCGCCTCCTTGTCGGTGGGGGCCGCGTCCACCAGCCGCTCCAGGGCCCGCTGCAGGCTTCGCTCCATCACGAAGCGGCGGCCGTCGGTGACCACCACCCGCACCAGGGTGGGCAGGTCGTTGCTCTTCGACTGCAGGTAGATCGGCTCCACGTACAGCAGGCCCTCGCCCACCGGCAGCACCAGCAGGTTGCCGCGGAACAGCCGTGAACCGAGCCGGTTCCAGAGGCCGAACTGGAAGCTGATCGTCGGGTCCTGATCGATCAGGGCGGTCACCTGCTGGGGGCCGAGCAGCAGCCGCTGCTGGGGGAAGCGCACCAGCATCAGCTCCCCGTAGTGGGGCGGATCGTTGCGGGCCGCCAGCCAGCCCACCAGATTGGAGCGCTTCAGCGGGGTGAAGGGCAGCAGCAGCACGAACTCGGACCGCTGCTCGCCCGGCAGCTGCAGGGTGAGGTGGTACGGCGACACCGGCACGCTGTTCTCGCCGTAGATCTCGGTGGGCACCGACCAGACGTCGTCGCCGTTGTAGAAGGTGCGCACGTCGGTGACGTGGTAGCGCAGCAGCCGCTCCGACTGGATGTCGAACTGGCTCTTGGGCACCCGGATGTGGGCGAGCAGTCCCTTCGGCATCGCCGAGAGCGGCCGGAACAGTTCCGGGAAGGCGCGGATCCAGGTGCGCAGCACCGGATCGCGGGCATCGTTCACGTACAGCCAGAGCCGGCCATCGTGGGCATCCACCACCGCCTTCACCGGGTTGCGGAAGTAGCGCAGCCCCTGGGGATTGGGATCGCTGTAGGGGTAGGAGCGGCTGGTGGTGAAGCCGTCCAGCAGCCAGTACTGGTACTGCTCCGACCGGTACCCCTCACTGCCGGACACCCGGGCGGTGACCAGGTAGGGCTGGCTCTCGAAACGCAGGAACGGCGCCAGGGCTGTCAGACGCCGGTTCACCTGTCGCCGCAGCAGCAGCAGGGAGCGGTCGGTGAAGGAGCCGGTGAACAGCAGCCGCGGCTCCCGCAGGTAGATCGCCGCCCCCAGCCGGTTGAGCGGTGAGGCCAGGGAGATGCCCCGGGTGCCGGTGTAGTGGGTGTACACGTTCAGTTCCCCCTCCGGATAGGAGAACTCCTTCACCTTGGTGGGGGCGATCGCGTAGGGGGAGGGCCCGGAGGCGAAGTACAGGCTCGGGCTGCCCACCGGCAAGGCTGCCTGGGCCTCCTTGTCGGTGATGCCCAGCTCGGGGATGCCCTGCACCCGGCCGCTGCTGCCCAGGTCCTTGACGAAGAACAGGGGCAGGCCGTCGGCCCCGAAGGCGTTCACCGGCGAAACGGTGAAGCCGTGGCCGTTGGTGAACACCAGATGGCGGTTCAGCCAGGTGCGCGAGCCGGGCGGCAGGGCGCTGCTGTCCAGCTCCCGGGCCGCGATCAGCACCTGCTGGGAGCCGTCCCGGGCCGACTTGCCCTGCAGCGGATAGCGATCGACGTCCGCCGAAGGGAAGGTGTAGTACAGGCGCAGCTGCTGCAGCTGGCGGTTGGCGGCCAGCAGGGGCTGGCTGTCCCAGAGGCGGATGTTGTCGAGGGTGCCGGGGGCGCTGGCCAGATCCGCCTTGGTCAGGCCCTGGTTGGGCTCCAGCCGGATGGAGCGCACATTCTCGAGGCCGAAGGCGCGGCGGGTGGCCCGGATGCTCCGCTCCAGGTAAGGAGCCTCCACCGCCAGCTCCCGCGGCTGCACCCAGAAGCGCTGGGCCAGGGGCGTGATCACCCATTCGCTGATCGGCACCAGCAGGGCCGTGCCCGCCAGGGGCAGCAGGGCGCCGCGGCGCACCCAGCCCCGGGGCAGGGGCACCAGCAGGGCGCAGGCCGTGAGCAGCAGCAGCACCGCGAACAGCAGCCGCAGGGGCAGGCGCACGTGCAGATCCACGTAGCCGGCCCCCGAGGCCACGCCGCTGCCCTGCACCATCAGGTCGAAGGGCGCCAGGGCGTTGCTGAGGGCCAGCACGACGGCCAGGGCCGCCACCTGGGGCTGCAGCACCCGCTGCTGGGCCTTGCTGAGCCCGTCGAAGCGCAGATCGCTGAGGCTGCGGCCCCTGCCGATGGTCAGCAGCAGACAGGCCGCCAGCCCCACCAGCCCCTGGGCCAGCAGCACGCTCAGCAGCAGCCGCAGGGCCGGCAGGCGCAGCACCGTGAAGGAGAGGTCGAGCCCGGTGAGCGGATCCCCTTCGCCGAAGGGGGTGGCCAGCAGGGCGGGCAGCCAGAGGCTCCAGCCCCGGGCCACCGCCGTGGCCGATCCCGCCAGGGCGGCCGCCAGGGTGATGCGCAGGGTGGTGAGGGGCCAGAGCAGCAGGGGCAGCAGCAGGCCCCCCGCCAGGCCCGCCACCAGTAGGGGCGGCAGGTCGCGGAGCACGGAGAAGCCGGTGATCACATCGCCGTTGAAGGGGTCGGCGATCAGTCCCCGGGCCTGCACCATCAGGTAGCTGAGGCCCCCGGCCAGCAGCAGCACCAGGCCGATCAGCACCGCCACCAGGGCGCCGTTGCCCAGCCGCAGCAGGGGCTCCCTCGGCCGGGGCGCCTCGGCCGCCTGCTCCCGCAGCCGCCAGCAGCGCTGGAGCTGGGCCAGCTGCAGCGCCGAACCGAGACCGAAGACCGCCGTGAAGGCGGAGAGCTGCAGCATCCAGCGCCGCAGCAGGATCTGCTGGAAGTCGAACTGCGCGAACCAGAGCCATTCGATGGCCAGCCGGGCCCCCGCCCAGAGGACCAGCAGCAGAGCGAAGGCGATGGCCAGGCCGACGGCGGGGTGGGGCCTCCGGGGGGACGGCAGAGGGGTGGGAACGGGCACAACCGGAGCGTAGGCAGAACCCTGCGGGCGACAAGCTGTCAATACCCGATGCTGGAGGTCGGTTTTATCGGCGGCCTCCGGACACCGCTGTTAGCGTGTCCCCCAGTGACCGGGATTCCCTTGACCGCCACCCTCTCCCGCTCCACCTTCACCGGCCTGCGCTGCAAGGAATGCGGTCATCCCTACGAGGCCGGAGCCCGCCACGTCTGCGAGGACGTCTGCTTCGGGCCCCTCGAGGTGGTCTACGACTACGACGCCATCCGCAGCCGCGTCAGCCGCGCCACCATCGAGGCCGGCCCCACCTCGATCTGGCGCTACCGGGAGTTCCTGCCCGTCGAAGGGGACCCCATCGATGTGGGCACCGGCTTCACCCCCCTGCTGAAGGCGGATCGCCTCGCCCGCCGCCTCGGCCTCTCCTCCCTCTACATCAAGAACGACGGCGTCAACATGCCGACGCTGTCCTTCAAGGACCGCGTCGTTTCGGTGGCCCTCACCCGGGCCCGGGAACTGGGCTTCACCACGGTCAGCTGCGCCTCCACCGGCAACCTGGCCAACTCCACCGCCGCCATCGCCGCCCATGCCGGCCTGGAGTGCTGCGTCTTCATCCCCAGTGATCTGGAGCTGGGCAAGGTGCTCGGCACCCTCGTCTACAACCCCACCCTGATGGCGGTGAAGGGCAACTACGACCAGGTCAACCGGCTCTGCTCGGAGGTGGCCAACACCTACGGCTGGGGCTTCGTCAACATCAACCTGCGCCCCTATTACTCCGAGGGCTCCAAGACCCTCGGCTACGAGGTGATCGAGCAGCTCGGCTGGCAGCTGCCCGACCACATCGTGGCGCCCCTGGCCTCCGGTTCCCTGTTCACCAAGATCCGCAAGGGCTTCGACGAATTCATCAAGGTGGGCCTCGTCGACGAGAAGCCGGTGCGCTTCAGCGGCGCCCAGGCGGAGGGCTGCTCCCCCATCGCCCAGGCCTTCGCCGCCGGCCGCGACTTCATCACCCCGGTGAAGCCCAACACGATCGCCAAGTCGATCGCCATCGGCAACCCGGCCGACGGCCCCTACGCCATCGACATCGCCAACCGCACCGGTGGCAGCATCGCCGCCGTCACCGATGAGGAGATCATCGACGGCATCAAGCTGCTGGCCGAGATGGAGGGGGTGTTCACCGAAACCGCCGGCGGCACCACCATCGCCGTGCTCAAGAAGCTGGTGGAGCAGGGCAAGATCGACCCCTCGGAAACCACCGTCGCCTACATCACCGGCAACGGCCTCAAGACCACCGAAGCCATCGCCTCCTCCATCGGCGCTCCCTACACCATCGAGCCCCAGCTGGCCAGCTTCCACGAAGCCTGGGAGCGCTCCCAGGCCTCCCACGGCGGCGCCGCCCCCCGGGCCTGATCGCCCCCGTCCTTCCCGTCCCTGCCCCTTCGACCGCTTCCATGGCCATCCAGGTTCTGATCCCCACCCCCCTGCAGAAGTTCACCAACGACGAGGCCAGCGTCAGCCTGGAGGCCAGCAGCATCGACGGCCTGCTCCAGGCCCTCGAAGGCCGCTACCCCGGCATCCAGGCACGCCTGTGCGATGAGAACGGCAAACTGCGCCGCTTCCTCAATCTCTACGTGAACAGTGAGGACATCCGTTTCCTCGACAACCAGGCCACGGCCCTCAGTGACGGCGATGAGGTGAGCATCGTGCCGGCGGTCGCCGGCGGCTGAATGCGGCTCCCGGCGGGGATGGCGACGGTGATGGAAAGAAATCCATAAGATCTGTCAACGATTGCAACCTGAACCCATGGGGCAGCTCCAAGCGTCCAGGCCCCCCAGCCCCGCCGCCACCGCCGGCCGCCACGACTGGCGTGCCGACACCCTGCTGTTCGATTACCGCCAGGCCGCCAATCCGATCCGTCCCGGGCTCACCGAGCCGATTCCCGAGGGCCGCTGGGGCCCCGAGCTCCACGCCACGGGGCCGACGGCGATCCTTCCCCTCGACCTGAGCGCCCGTCTCGGCTGCCCCTCCCCCGCCACCAGCCCGGCCCTGAGCGCCAACTTCGTGCGCATCCTGGGCGGTGAATCCATCGGGGTGGCCGCCAACGCCACCAGCTCACTCTTCTACGTGTACCGGGGATCCGGCCGCTGCCACTGTCCCTCCGCTGCCGGGGACCAACCCCTGGATCTGGCCTGGGGCCGTGGGGATCTGTTCGTGCTGCCGGCCGGACTGGAACCTCGGCTGGACGCCGCCGAAGAGAGCGTTCTCTACTGGATCCACGACGCCCCCCTGCTCACCTTCCTCGGGGTGCGGGCCGAATCCGCCCGTTTCGCCCCCAGCCACTACCCGGCCGCCTGGCTGGATCAGGAGCTGGCGGCCCTGGCGGCGGATCCCAGCAGCGCCCGCAGCAACCGCCTGAGCCTGCTGATGGCCAACACGGCCCTGCCGGCCAGCCGCACCGTGACCCACACCCTCTGGGCCATGTACGGACTGGTGCCAGCCGGCGCGGTTCAGCCCCCCCATCGGCATCAGTCGGTGGCCCTCGACCTGGTGATCGACTGCCAGCCGGGCTGCGCCACCCTCTCCGGCCCCGACCTCAACCCCGACGGCACGATCCGAAACCCCCTGCGGATGGAATGGGAGCCGGGCGCGGCCTTCGTGACGCCGCCGGGCCACTGGCATTCCCATGTCAATGAAAGCGGCCAGCCCGCCCGGCTGCTGCCGATTCAGGACGCCGGCCTACACACCTACCTGCGCAGCCTCGACATCCGGTTTGCCTCCGGTCTGGCCGGCGAGGGCTGAACCGCCCCTGGCCTCATGGGCCTCCACCAGGGCGCGGAAGCTGTCACCGTCGATGGTCTCCAGCTCGATCAGCCTGTTGACCAGCTCATCGATCAGTTCGCGCCGGGGGGAGAGCACCGCCACGGCCTTCTCCAGGGCTTCAAAGGCCAGCCGGCGCACCTGTTCGTCGATGCGGTTGCCGGTGCGCACGGAGGTGTGGGGGGCCGAGCGGATCCAGTCGCGGCCGAGGAACACCTCCTCCCCGTCCTCCTCCAGGGCCAGGGGGCCCAGGCTGGAGAAGCCGTAGCGCAGCACCATGTCGCGGCAGATGCGCCGCACCAGCTGCAGATCGCTGCTGGCCCCCTGGGTCACTTCGCTGGGGCCGAACACCACCAGTTCGGCGGCCCGGCCTCCAAGGGCCACCACCAGCCGCGCCCGCAGGTAGGCCTTGCTGATCAGCCCGGAATCGAGGATGTCCTCATCGGGCATGGTGCGGGCGAAGCCCCCCACCCCGCCGGCCCGGGGCAGCAGCGTCACCTTGTCGAGCCGGTCGGCGTGGGGCAGCAGCGTGGTCAGCAGGGCGTGGCCGATCTCGTGGTAGGCGATCAGCCGCTTCTTGGCGCTGTCCTGCAGCGGGGCGGCCGCCAGCCCCATGGTGATCCTCTCGAGGGCATCGCCGATGGCCTGGTCATCCACCTGACTCTTCTGGCGACGGGCGGTGAGGATGGCCGCCTCGTTGAGCAGGTTGGCCAGGTCGGCGCCGGAGAAGCCGGGGGTGCGCCGGGCCCAGTCGGCCAGGGACACCTCCTCGGCCAGGGGCCTGGTGCGGGCGTGAACCGAGAGGATCTCCTCCCGGCCGGCGCGGTCGGGGAGGTCGACGCTGATGCGGCGATCGAAGCGTCCGGGCCGCAGCAGGGCCGCGTCGAGCACGTCGAGACGGTTGGTGGCGGCCAGCAGGATCACACCCGAGTTGTCCTCGAAGCCATCCATTTCGGTGAGCAGCTGGTTGAGGGTCTGCTCCCGCTCGTCGTTGCCGCCGCCGATGCCGGCCCCCCGCTGGCGACCCACCGCGTCGATCTCATCGATGAAGATGATGCAGGGCGCCTTGGCCTTCGCCTGGCGGAAGAGGTCCCGCACCCGGCTGGCCCCCACTCCGACGAACATCTCGACGAATTCGGTGGCGGCCATCGAGAAGAAGGGAACGCCGGCCTCACCGGCGATGGCGCGGGCCAGCAGCGTCTTGCCGGTGCCGGGGGGGCCGACCAGCAGCACCCCCTTGGGAATGCGGGCGCCGATGGAGGTGAACCGTTCGGGGGTCTTCAGGAAGGTCACCACCTCCTGGAGCTCCTCCTTGGCCTCGGCGATGCCGGCCACATCCTCGAACCGCACCGTGATCGCCCCTTCCTCCTGCAGTCGGGGCTGGCTGCGGCCGAAGCCCATCGCCTTGTTAGCCACCTGGGCGGAGCGGCGCACCAGCAGCACCAGGCCGCCGATCAGCAGGGCCACCAGCAGGCCGTTGGTGACCAGGCCGGCCATGGCGTCGTCGCGCCGCTCGTCCCGCACCGTGAGCGGCACCCGGGCCTGCTCGGCGGTGCGCAGCAGCTGCTGGTTGTCGCTGAACACCGCCACCTGGCGGCTGCGGCCGTCCGCGAACGTGGCGGTCACCACCCGCTGGGCAGGAGCGAGTTCCAGGCTTTTGATCTTCCCGGCTTCGATGTCCCGCAGCAGCTGGCTGTAGGAGGGCGCCGCGGCCCCCTGGCCGCCGAGGCTGAACCCCGGACTCACCGGCGGAGCGGGCCTGGATGGCGCCGGGGTGGCAGGAGCCGCGGGGGGGGCTGACGCGCCGGACTCGGCACCGGGACTGGCCTGAGCGGCGGCGGTCGTGGCCGGCTCCGGAGGAGAACTGCTGCTCACAGGCCTGGCGTCCTTTTCAGGAGTTGCATAGCGGAAACCGACTGTAGCGATTTGACGAAAGGCGAGTCGGCGAAGCAGGATCGTCGTTTGGCAGTGAGTTGAAGGGATGGCCGTTCCCAAGAAGAAAACCTCCAAGGGCAAGCGCAACCAGCGCCACGCCCACTGGAAGGCGAAGGCCGGTGTGGCGGCCCAGAAGGCCATGTCCCTGGGCAAGGCTGTCCTGAGCGGCCGCGCCCAGGGCTTCGTCTACCCGATCGCCGAAGACGCTGAAGCCGGCGAGGACAGCTGAACCCCCAGGGGGTGGGCACGTCGGCGTCCGTCCAGGAGCACCCCACCCTCCAGGGCCAGCCCTGATTCCCCGGACCGGCTCCTGCTCGGATCGATGTTTCTGTCCCCGTCGTGGGGCCCCAGCAGGGGGTCCTGGTAAAGAGCCGGCGGCAGGGAGTGGAGGGTGGCCCGCACCAGAGCGTCGAGCTGGCGGCCGTTGAGCCATCCGCCACCGGCTTGCCGTTGGCGGGCTTCCGCCTGGAAACGCCAGCGGCGGGGCAGCCTCCAGGTGTCCGGACGCAGCAGCCAGAGCCCATCGCAGGCCCTCCAGAGCCCGTCGTAGGCCTCGAGATACCCGTCCCAGCGGGGCAGCCAGCGGCGCTCCGGCTCGCTCAGCGCCTCCAGTCCCGCACCGCTGCGCAGCCGCTCCTCCAGGCCCCGGGGGCCGAGGGCCCGGCAGCCCATCAGCCAGCCTTCGATCACCAGCGCATCGGCGGGCCCCTGCCGCCAGCCGCTCCGCTCGCCGTCCCCACCGGCCAGGGTCTTGTCGAACCGGGGCAGCCCCAGGGGGGCCCCGTCCCGCCAGCTGGCCAGGGCGTCCATCAGCAGCGGCAGGTCGTGGCTGCCGGGCGGGACCCGGCTCACCCCGAAGGGGTTGCCCTGCAGCCGGGCGCGCCGTTCGGGGGCCGGCAGGTAGAGGTCATCGATCGATACCACCGTCAGCCGCAGGCCCCCGAGGGCCGCGAGCTGTTCCAGGGCCCGGCCGAGGCTGGTCTTGCCGGCCCCCACCGGCCCGTTCAGGGCCAGCACGGGCCGCCGCGCCGCGGCTCCGCCCCGCAGTCCGCTCTCCAGCCGCCGCAGCATCGGCAGGGCCAGGTGCCGCAGCAGGCTGGGGTGCACCGGGCCCAGGTCCCCCGCCCGGGCCAACCGTCCGTCCCAGGCATCCGGTGCTGGCTCCGAGGCCATGGTGGGCTCTGTTGGCACCACCCGCTCAGGTCCCCACCTTGAAGGCCTCGAGCACGATGGCGTAGGTGGCCCCCATGCGCAGGTTGTCCACCAGCACCCAGGCCAGGGAGGGTTCGGCCCCCACCAGGCGGGTCCGCAGCCGCACCAGGGTCTCGATCGTCAGCAGCAGGCCGAGGACCACCGCCGGGCGGCCCCCCGGGGTGGTGAACAGCAGCAGGCTGGTGAGGTTCTGGCCGGCGAAGAAACCCAGCAGCAGCGCCAGGGCGGCCAGGCTGCCGGCCCGCCAGCTGCGCCGCGCCACGCCGACCACCCGGTTGCCCAGCCGGCTCGTCAGCCCCTGGAATCGGGTGCGCTGCACGGGGAGGCGGGTCATGGCGTATCCAGCAGGCGCTCCAGCCACGACAGCGTCACCTGGCCTCCGGGGCAAGGTGGACCCCTGTGGACACTGACCGTGCCTCCAGGGGTCTCCAGGCTGTCGATGACGGCCCGGGCGGCGCTGAAGCGGCTGGCCGGCTCCTCCCGTGTCGCCTCACTCAGGCAGACCAGACAGGGCAGCCCGGCGCCGCTGGCCGCCGCCAGTCCTGCCGGGGAGTCCTCCAGCACCAGGACGCCGCCCTGCGTCGCGCCCCCGGTCACCTCCAGCTGCCGCAGCGCCATCCGGTAGGCCTCCGGATCCGGCTTCTTGCGGGCCACGTCATCGCCGCAGACCCAGAACGCGAAGGCCCGGGCCAGGGCCGGCGGGGCGCCCTCCAGCAGGGCCTGCACCGCGCTGCGGCCGCTGGTGGTGACGATCGCCTGCCGCAGGCCCGCCGCCGCCGCGTCCGCCACCAGCCGGGCGACCCCCGGCCTCAGTGCCAGGCCGCCCTGCTGCACCAGCTCGGCGTAAAACGCCTGCTTGCGGCGCTGCAGTTCCTCCACCCGCCCCCGTTCCGGCGTGCGGCCCTCCACCTGCTCCAGGAAGGCGGTGATCCGCTCGTGGCCGCCGCCCACCCCCAGCAGCCGCCCGTAGGTGGGCCGATCCCAGCGCCAGGGCAGTCCGGCGGCCTCGAAACTGCGGTTGAAGGCCACCCGGTGGCCCTCGAACTCCGTTTCGGCCAGGGTGCCGTCCACGTCCCAGAGCAGGGCCGACAGGGCCGGGGCCATGGGGCGCCGTGCTGGTGTCAGGAGCCAGGCTAAGGGGTGCGCCCCGCAGCCCCGCCTTCCACAATGCGGAGGCCTCGCCTGCCCCTCGTTGCTCCCTGCCGTCGACGAGCGACGCTGGCTGCTGCCCTCCCCCCTCGGCGGCGACGGACCCGCCGAGGCGGCCGGGGCTGCGGACCCGGACCTTCCCGCTGAACTCCTGGCCCTGCTGCGGCGGCGCGGCCTGGTGACGGCGGAGGCGGTGCGTCGCCTGCTCGACCCCGAGGCGGCCCCCGACCCGGAGTCCCATTTCCCCGGCCTGCCGGTGGCGCTCGAGCGGCTGGTGCGCAGCTGCCAGGGGGCGGAAACGGTGGCGATCTGCGGCGATTACGACGCCGACGGCATGACCAGCACCGCCCTGCTGGTGGGCGTCCTGCAGCGGCTCGGCGCCCGCCCCCAGGCGGCCATCCCCAGCCGCATGGCCGAGGGCTACGGACTCAACGCCGCCATGGTGGAGCGGCTGGCGGCCGAGGGGGTGCGGCTGCTGATCACGGTGGACAACGGCGTGGCCGCCATCGAGGCCCTGGAGCGCGCCGCGGCCCTGGAGGTGGAGGTGATCCTCACCGACCACCACACCCTGCCCCTCCAGCTGCCGCCCCACCTGGCCCTGCTGCACCCGGCCGTCACCCCGGAGGGCTCCCCCTACCGGGGGCTGGCGGGGGTTGGGCTGGCCCACGTCCTGGCCACCGCCCTCTGCCGGCGACTGCGCCACCGCCACGGGCTGGAGATCGCCCTCAACCTGTTCTGCATCGGCACCATCGCCGACATGGCCCCCCTGGAGGGGGTGAACCGCCGCTGGCTGCTCGATGGCCTCCCCCTGCTGGGCCGCAGCCCCCTGCCAGGCCTGCAGGCCCTGCAGCAGCTGGCGGGCCTGGAGAAGCACCGGGTCGATGCGGAGGCGGTGGGCTTCCAGCTGGCCCCGCGCATCAACGCCGTCGGCCGCCTAGGGGACCCCCAGCTGGTGGTGGACCTGCTGACGACCGAGGATCCCGAGCGGGCCCTGGAACTGGCCCGCTCCTGCGAAGCCCTCAACCGCCAGCGGCGCGAGCTCTGCAGTGCGATCGAGGCGGAGGCCCTGGCCCTGCTGGAGGCCGATGGACCCCGTCGGCCCGCCTTCCTGCTGCTGGCCCAGGGCCACTGGCACCACGGCGTGATCGGCATCGTCGCCTCGCGGCTGGTGGAGCGCTTCGGCCGTCCCGTGGCCCTGCTGGCCGGCGAAGGGGGAGGCCGGCTGCGGGCGTCGGTGCGGGCGCCGAAGGGGTTCGCCGTCGATGCCGCCCTGACGGCCTGCGCCGACCTGCTGGAGCGTCACGGCGGCCATCCCGCCGCCGGCGGTTTCACGGTGCGGGCCGAGAACGTCGCGGCCCTGCAGGAACGGCTCGACGCCCTCGCCGGTCGCTGGCTCGAGGCGGCGGGCGAAGGTCGCCCGGTGGAGCCCGAGGCCCTGCTGCGGCTGGAGCGCATCGACCGGGAGTTCTGGCGCCAGCTCCAGCGGCTGGCCCCCTTCGGCATCGGCCATCCCACGCCCCTGTTCTGGAGCAGCCGCTGCCAGGTGGTGGAGCGGAAGCTGCTGCGCGGCGGGCACCTGCAGCTGCAGCTGGCCCAGGGGGAGGCGCGGCTGCGGGCGATCGGCTGGCGCTGGCAGGGGCCCGACCAGTGGACGGGACCGGTGGATGTGGCCTACCGCCTGCGCCGCGATGACTGGCAGGGGGTGGAACGGTTCCAGCTGGAGCTGGAGGCGATCCGCTGCAGCGGCGGTGACAGCGTGGTGCTGCAGCGCCGCGACCGCACCTACTGGTGCCGGCGCCAGGGGGACAGCCTGGTGATCCGCAACGCCGCCGGCGAGGAGCTGCGCGCCGCCATCCCGCCGGGCGCTGCCGACGTCGCCGACCCGGAGGGGCCTGCCCATCCCTACGTTCAGGGGTTGATGCGGGAGGCGGCCATGGCCCTGGGGATGGTCGAAGGATGAGCCGTTCGCGCCTCGGCCCGGTGCGCTCCCTGCTGCTGCTGGCCCTGCTGGGGGCGGCGGTGGGGCTGGCCTGCTGGCCGCTCAACCGCATCGACCTGATCCAGGATCGGCTGCTCTCCACCCTGCCGGCCTTCAGCGGCGGCGGCTGGAGCGCCAGCGGCTGGCTGCTGGCCCTGGCCCCGATCCCCCTGGTGCCGCTGCTGCTCTGGTTCCAGCGGGGACCCTGGCGCCGCGGGGCCGGCTCCGGCATTCCCCAGGTGATCCTCTGCCTGGAGGATCCCCACCGGGGCGCCCGGCTGCTCGCCGCCGCCCCGACCGGGGAACGGCTGGGCCTCTGGACCGTCGCCAGCCTGGCCCTGCTGCCCCTGGGCCGTGAGGGCCCGGTGGTGGAGGTGGGTGCGGCCGTGGGCCAGGCCCTGCTGCGGCGGTGGCCTTCCCTGATGCACCGAGCCAGCCGGGGCCACCTGCTGGCTGGAGCGGCGGGCGCCGGCCTGGCCGGCGGCTTCAACACCCCCTTGATGGGGATGGTCTTCGTGGTCGAGGAACTGACCGGCAGCTTCCAGCAGCGGTTGGTATGGCCTGCGCTCGTGCTCACCAGTGCGGCGGCCCTGGTGAGCGGCCTCGGCGGCCAGCCGATGTTTGCCCTGGGGATCAACCCCACCCCGGTGGCCGAGGCCGCCCAGCTGCTCTGGGCGATCCCGATCGGACTCGGAGGCGGTGCCCTCGGTGGTGCCTTCGCCTGGCTGCTGGTGCGGGCCACGGGGCTGATCACCCCGATCGCCCGCCGTCGGCCCCTGCGGCTCGGGCTGGCGGCCGGGGTGGCCCTGGCCCTGCTGGCCGTGGCCACGGGCGGAGCCAGCGGCGGCGACGGTGAGACCCTGATGCGCCTGATCCTCGATCAGGACGCGGACAGCACCATCGATGCCAGCTGGCTTGTCCTGCTGGTGTCGCGCCTGATCGGGCCGGTGCTGGCGCTCTCGGCGGGAATCCCCGGCGGCCTGATCGACCCGGCCTTCGCCATCGGGGGGGTGTTCGGCTCAGGGCTGGTGAGGGCCATGGCAGGAGACCCCCACCTGGGCCTGGCCCTGGGGATGGCGGCGGGGCTGGCGGGAGCCACCCAGCTGCCGGTGATGACGATCGCCTTCGCCATCCGCATGGCGGGCGACCAGCAGCTCATGCCGGGCCTGGTGGCCTCTGCCGTGATCGCGGCCTACATCGGCAAGGCGATCCAGGGCCGACCCGTGTACCACGCCCTGGCCGACCTTCTGGTACCGGAAGGCTCAGAGGGCGCCGCGGCGGTAGTAAAGGATGAAGATCACCGCCGGGCCGGCCAGGGTGATCAGGGCCAGGGCGCCGAAATTGGAGATGAGGTGGAAGTCGATACCCATGGTGCGGCTGCCGGGGAGGGGGACAATCGGCCAGGAGTGTAGGTCGCCCGTCGGCCGCTTCGGGCCCCGCGTGGGCCGCCGTGATGGGTTGACACGGCGCGCCGCGGGCGCGGACTGGGAAGACGGCGTCGGGTGTGAGTGAATGGAGCGACCCTGTGGCGTCCCCGTGCCCCGAACCGAGCACTGGCAGTGCATCAGCGGTTGCGGTTCCTGCTGCCGCCTCGACCCGGCCCTGCGGGGCGATGCGATCGAGGCCCTCGATCCCGACCAGCAGACCCTTTACTTCTCGATGGTGGGGGAGGACGGCTGGTGCCGCCATTTCGACACCGGCTCACGCCGCTGCCGGATCTACGCGGAACGGCCCGACTTCTGCCGGGTGGATCAGCTCGTCGCCCTGTTCGGCCAGCCCGGCGATGACCCCGGGGCCCTGGCCATCGCCTCCTGCCGGCAGCAGATCCGCGCCGAGCTGGGTGGCCGCCACCCGGTGATGCGCCGTTTCCTGCGGACGATCCGCCAGGCCCCATGAGCAGCGCCCCCGAATCCCCGGCCCCCTCCAGCTGGATCACGGTGTTCCTGAGCACCGCCACCACCGTCTTCCTGGCCGAGCTGGGCGACAAGACCCAGCTGGCGGCCCTGCTCCTGTCGGCCCAGTCGGGCCGGCCGGTGGTTGTCTTCGTGGGCGCCTCGCTGGCCCTGATCTGCTCCAGCCTGGTGGGGGTGCTGCTGGGGCGCTGGCTGTCCACCGTCATGCCCCCCCACCAGCTGGAGCGGGCGGCCGGGATCCTGATGGTGGCCCTGGGCCTGTGGCTGGGCCGCCAGGCGGTGCTGCACCTGGCGCCGCTCCACCTCCTCAACGCCTGAGTCCGCCACCCCCCGCGCCATGCCCTTCGCCCTGCTCGCCTCCACCTTCGCCACCGTCTTCCTGGCCGAACTCGGCGACAAGACCCAGCTGGCCATCGTCAGCATCAGCGGCACCTCCAGCCGGCCCGGGGCGGTGTTCGCCGGCAGCGCCTTCGCCCTGGTGCTGGCCAGCCTGGTGGGGGCGGCGGCGGGCGGTTCCCTCTCCAGCGTGATCCCCACTGATGGCCTGCAGCTGGCGGCCTCCGCCGGCTTCCTGATCATCGGCACCCGCCTGATCCTGCGTTCCGGCGCGGACGGCGGCGAGGCCCCCGCCGCGGCAGCCGATGCCCCTGGAGAGAACCCAGAGCCCCCCGCTCCTTAGAGTCCCCGGGTGGCGCTCACCGTGACGGCGGGCGCTCCCGGGCCATCCCCCGTCCATGGAGGCCGACGACCCCCCTGGCGCTCCGGACCACCCTGGCCACCGCGCTGCTCCGGCAGTGCCATCCTCCGCGTATCTCCCACCCGATGAAGTTCACGGTCGCCGATCTGCTCGACCACCTCTCCACGACCGATGCGGTGGCCCTGGCCAAGCTGGAGAAGTCGCTGGGCCTGACCACCAAGACCTGCAAGCAGCAGTTGCGCATCGGCCTGGATGCCCTGCTGCGGCTGGGCCTGGTGGAGGAGGACGGGGACGGGCTCCGCGCCCGCGAGACCCCCGAGCTGATCCCGGCGCGGTTGCGCTGCTCGAGCAAGGGCTTCTGCTTCGCCCTGCGGGAGGACGGCGGCGAGGACATCTACATCCGAGACCACCAGCTCAACCACGCCTGGAACGGCGATCGGGTGCTGGTGAAGATCACCCGCGAGGGCGGGCGTCGCCGCTCGCCGGAAGGGGGTGTGCAGTGCATCCTCGAGCGCCAGACCCCCAGCCTGCTGGCCCAGGTCGAGCGGCAGGACGGCCAGCTCGTCGCCGTCCCCCTCGATGACCGGCTGCTCACCTCGGTCGCCCTGCCCGAGGAGGACGCGGTCCATCTGGACCCCGCCGAGGAGGCGGTGGTGGAGGTGAAGATCGACCGCTTCCCGGTGGCCCAGTTCGGTCCGGCCGGCCATGTGGCCCGCAGCCTGCCGGTGCACGGCGGGGAAGCGGCCGACACCGAGCTGCTGCTGGCCAAGCACCGCCTGCAGGAGCGGCCGGCCTGCCCCCGCACCACCCTGAAGCAGCCCGTCGCCAAGGGCCGGGCCGACCTGACGGCCCTGCCCACCCTGATCCTGGAGGCCTGGGAGGGTGGCGAGGCCCCTGCGCTCCCCGCCGTCTCCCTGGAGGAGCGGGGGGGGGGCTGGCGGCTGTGGGTGCACAGCCCCGCCGTGGCCGAGCGCATCGGCATGGGCAACAGCCTCGACACCTGGCTGCGGGAGCAGGGCGAGGCGATCTGCCTGGGCCGCCGCTGGCTGCCCCTGCTGCCTGCGGCCCTCGCCAAGGCCTGCGGTTTCCGCCCCGGCGAGAGCCAGGCGGCGGTGTCGGTGGCCCTGGAGCTGGACGCCGAGGGCGCCCTTGAGCACTTCCGCTTCAGCCTGAGCCAGATCACCCCCGACGCCCGGGTGGACCGGGCCGCGATGCAGGCCCTGGCCGAGCGCAAGCCCAAGGCCCGCACCGTTCCCGCCGCCCTCAAGGCCCTCAAGGAACACCTGCCCCTGCTGGAGCAGCTGGTCCAGCTGAGCGGCCTGCTGCGTCAGCGGCGACTCGCGGCCGGCTCGATCGATCTCGACCTGCCGATGCCCGCCCTCGACAGCCTCGGCGACCTGCGGGTGCCTGCCCCGGATGCGGCCCTGCAGGGCTGGCTGGTGGAGCTGGCGGCCGAGGATCCGGTGGCGATCCTGCGGGAGGCGGTGCTGGTGGCCCACCGGGCCCTGGGACGGCACCTGCTGGCCCTGGAACTGCCCGCCCTGTTCGCCCTCAATCCGGCGGCGGAGGCCACCGACATCAACGACGTCGCCAAGGCGGCCCTGGCCCTCGACATCCCCATGGAGCTCAGTGCCGACGGCAACGCCAGTGCCGCCGAACTCGCCGCCGTCTTCGCCGCCACCGACCGGGGCCGCCCCCTGCAGCAGCAGCTGCGCGATGCGCTGCGGCCGGTGCAGCTGGCGGCCGAGGCCGGTCCCCATGCGGTGGCCGGCGAGGAGACCGCCGTGGCCCCCTGGTGCTGCCCGACCCTCCACTACGCCGATCTCTGGAACCAGCAGTTGCTGGTCAGCCTGCTGGTGGACGGCAAGGACCGGCCGAGCGTGCGCCACAAGATCAGCACCGACCTGGCCAGCGACGCCTGCCACGGCAGCACCGACTGGCCCCTGCTGACCCCCGGCCAGCTGGCCCCCTACCAGCAGGGCCTGGAGCAGGGCCTGGCCCAGCGCCTCAACGGCCGTTGCCGCTTCCTGCAGGAGCTGCAGGCCGATGCGCTGGCCCTGGCCCAGGCCCGCCACACCGAGCCCCTCGTCGGCCAGACCCTGCCCGGGGTGATCAGCGGCGTGCAGAGCTACGGCTTCTTCGTCGAGGTGCCCCCCTCCCAGGTGGAGGGTCTGGTGCACGTCAGCTCCCTCAAGGACGACTGGTACGAGTACCGCTCCCGCCAGAACCGCCTGGTGGGCCGCAAATTCCGCCGCACCTACATGGTCGGCGACGGGGTCGACGTGGAGATCCAGAAGGTGGACGCCCTGCGCCACCAGATCGACCTGGCGGTGCTCCAGCCCGAGGACTTCGAGCAGGTGGAGGAGGGCGCCGGCGATGACGGCCCCGAGGCCGCGGGCGACGGGGCCGGGCCCTCGGCGGACGAGGGCTGAGCCGCCGATGGCGCCGTCCTCGCTTCCCGTGGTGCTGGCGGTGTCCGGTGCTTCCGCCCAGCCCCTGGCGGAACGGGCCCTGCAGCTGCTGCTTCAGGACGACCTGCCGGTCGAGATGGTCACCAGCCGGGGCGCGATCGGGGTCTGGCAGGCGGAGATGGGTCTGCGGGTGCCGTCGGAGCCCGACGCCCAGGAGCGCTTCTGGCGCGAACGCACCGGCTGCAGCTCCGGCAGCCTGCACTGCCATCGCTGGAACGACCAGGCCGCCGCCATCGCCAGCGGCAGCCACCTCACCCGTGGCATGGTCATCCTGCCGGCCAGCATGGGCACCGTCGGCCGGATCGCCTCCGGCGTGGCCCTGGATCTGATCGAACGGGCCGCCGACGTGCATCTGAAGGAGGGACGGCCCCTGGTGATCGCGCCGCGGGAGCTGCCCTGGAACCTGGTCCCCCTGCGCAACCTCACCCGCCTCGCCGAAGCCGGGGCCCGCATCGCCCCGCCGGTTCCGGCCTGGTATCACCAGCCCACCACGATCGGTGAGATGGTGGACTTCCTGGTGATCCGCGTCTTCGACACCCTCGGCCTCCAGCTGGGCTCCCTGCAGCGCTGGCAGGGGCCCGTGGGCCGTCCCGCCCCGGACGAAGTCTCCACCCCCTGACGCACCGGACCGTGCTGCATCGCCTGCTGCTGCTCCCCCTGCTCTCGCCGCTGCTGGTGACCCTGCTGGTGGCGGCCCTCAACCCGAGCCCCTCCCTGGCCCTGCGGCTGCTCACCTGGCAGACCCCCAGCCTGCCGATCGGCCTGTGGATGGCGGTGGCGGCCGGCGGCGGCGCGGCCCTCAGTGCAGGCGCCACCGCCCTCGCCCTGCGCCAGGGGGGGCGGCCGCCGCTGCGGCGCACGGTCCGCCGCCCGGACCGGCTGGAGGACGACACCTGGAGCGCCCCCTGGGGCGACCGATCCGAGGGGCGCACCGCCGCCGCTCCTGCCGCGCCATCGGCCGCCGGCCCCAGCCGCGCCCCTGGGGAGCCGGCCCCGACGGTGTCGGTGCCCTACCGGGTGCTGCACCGCCCCGAGGCCGCCGACCCCCGCCCGTTCCGTCCCGAGCCGGCGGTGGCGTCGCGCCCGCCGGCCCCGGTCCCGGCCAGCGGGGCCGACGACTGGGGGCACGACGACGGCGAGGAATGGTGAGTGCTGTCGCCGCGACCACCTGAGCTCCCGGGACGCTGCCTAAAGTTCCCGCACCTTCGCGCCCAGGGACCGCAGCGGTGACCGAGACCCCCAGCAACACCCCCGAGCCCGTCGCCACCCCACCGGAAGCCAAGACGGTGGCACCGGAAGCGAAAACGCCAGCCCCCAAGGCCAAGCCCCCCGCCCCGGAGGAGAAGCCGTTCGAGGTCTTCGTGCCCGAGCTGCTGCTGCCGGCCCTCACCCAGGAGATCGAGGCCTACGGAGGCCCGGCTCCGGAGCTGGCGTTCGAGCAGGGCGCCATGCCCGTGGTCGGGGCCGACTGCTGGATGGTCAAGGGTCGGCTGCCGGGCGAGCGCCGCTTCTGGCTCTGCTTCACCCGGCCCGACATCAGCTCCGCCAAGACCATCGCCCTCACCGAGGGGGCCGGCAGCCCCAGCCTGCTGGAGTCGTTCCTGATCGACGAGAAGAAGATGACCCTGTCGCTGCTGGTGTCGCGGGTGGTGCAGCGGCTCAACGGCCAGAAGTGGCTGGGCCCCAACTGAGGCGCCGGCCCGTTCCCCCGCTTCACATCCGCGGCTTCACATCCGGACCGATGGCGGGGATCGATGCCTACGATGGCGGCCGAGCTCTCTGAACGTCCAGCGCGATGGTGCCTCCCGCCACCCAAGCCCCCACCGCCCCCCGGGTGGGCACCCCGGATGCCCCGGCCATCAAGGACCCGGTGAAGGACACGATCCTCACGCCGCGCTTCTACACCACGGATTTCGACGCCATGGCGGCGATGGATCTACGGCCCAACGAAGTGGAGCTGGAGGCCATCTGCGAGGAGTTCCGCAAGGACTACAACCGCCACCACTTCGTCCGTGACGGCCAGTTCGAAGGCGCCGCCGACAAGCTGGACCACGAGACCCGTCGGGTGTTCGTCGAGTTCCTCGAGCAGAGCTGCACCTCCGAATTTTCCGGCTTCCTGCTCTACAAGGAGCTCAGCCGCCGCATCAAGGAGCGCAACCCGCTGCTGGCGGAATGTTTCGCCCACATGGCCCGCGATGAGGCCCGCCACGCCGGCTTCCTCAACAAGGCCATGGCCGATTTCGGCCTCCAGCTCGACCTGGGCTTCCTCACCGCCACCAAGGCCTACACCCACTTCCAGCCCAAGTTCATCTTCTACGCCACCTACCTCTCCGAGAAGATCGGCTACTGGCGCTACATCGCCATCTACCGCCACCTGGAGCAGCACCCCGAGAGCAAGATCTTCCCGATCTTCAACTTCTTCGAGAACTGGTGCCAGGACGAGAACCGCCATGGCGACTTCTTCGACGCCCTGATGAAGGCCCAGCCCGACACCGTGCGCGGCTTCACCGCCCGCCTCTGGTGCCGCTTCTTCCTGCTGGCCGTGTTCGCCACCATGTACGTGCGTGACGTGGCCCGCAAGGAGTTCTATGAGGCCCTCGGGCTCGATGCCCGCACCTACGACAAGTACGTGATCGCCAAGACCAACGAAACCTCCGCCCGGGTGTTCCCTGTGGTGCTCAACGTCGAGCATCCTGAGTTCTACGAGCGGCTGGAGAAGCTGGTGCAGAACAATGCCGCCCTCGATCGGGCCGACCGTTCCGGTGCCCCGGCGCCGGTGCGTGCCCTGCGCAAGCTGCCCCACTGGATCGGCAACGGTGTCCAGATGGCCCGCCTGTTCCTGATGGCGCCGATCCGCAGCGAACGCTTCCAGCCCGCCGTGCGCTGAGCCGACCCGCCAGAATCGGCCCAGTTCCTCCCTTCGCCGCTTGGTCGTCTCCCCTCCCACCGGCGCACCGGCCGCCTCTCCGCTCACCCTCTCCCCGGCGGCCCTCGGCGATCCGGCCTGGCGTTCCGTCCTTGAGCCCCTTCTGGCCGCGGGGCGCTCAGCCGGGGCCGACCTGGTGGAGGTGTTCCTGGAGCGCTCCGACCACCTCGGCCTGCTGGCCGAGCAGGATGCCATCACCAGTGTCAGCCCGGCCTTCGGGGCCGGGGCGGGCCTGCGGGTGTTCCTGGGGGACCGCGACGGTTTCGTCTCCACCAACGACCTGAGCGCCGCCGGTCTGCGGGCCGCCCTGGAGCAGGCCCTGGGCATGCTGGGACTGGTGCTCCCGGTTCAGACCGGCAGGGGTTTCGAGGGCCTGCCTGAACTGCGGGACTTCGCCGCCACCAAGGAGGGCTGGCTGGGGGCCTGTCCGTCCCTGGCGGAGGCCACCGGCCGTCTGCTGGAGGGCACCGACCGCCTCCAGGCCCATGGCCGGCATCTTCAGGTGCGTCGGGGCAGCTATGCCCGCGACTGGCAGGAGGTGCTGGTGGCCGCCAGCGATGGCACCTTCTCCCGGGACGTGCGGCTGCACCAGTCGGTGGGGCTCAACGTGCTGGCCGCCGACGGCGACCACCGGGCCAGCCTGGGCCGCCGCTACGGCACTTCCGACAGCCCCGACGACCTGCGCCGATGGGATGTGGAGGCCGCCGCCGTGGATGTCTGCAGCAGCGCCGGCACCATGCTCTATGCCGATTACGTCGAGGCCGGCCAGTTCCCCGTCGTGCTGGCCAACCGCTTCGGCGGCGTGATCTTCCATGAGGCCTGTGGCCACCTGCTGGAGACCACCCAGGTGGAGCGGGCCACCACCCCCTTCGCCGACATGGTGGGCCAGCCCATCGCCCATCCCTCCCTCACCGCCATCGACGAGGGCCTCACCGCCGGGGCCTTCGGTTCGCTGGCCATGGACGACGAGGGCATGGAACCCCAGCGCACCGTGCTGATCGAGAACGGCATCCTGCAGCGCTTCCTCAGCGACAGGGCCGGAGAGCGCCGCACCGGCCATCCCCGCACCGGCAGCGGCCGGCGCCAGAGCCACGCCTTCGCCGCCGCCAGCCGCATGCGCAACACCTACATCGCCGCCGGCCCCCACAGCCCGGAGGATCTGATCGCCTCCGTCGACAGGGGGCTCTACTGCAAGTCGATGGGCGGCGGCAGCGTCGGCCCCACCGGCCAGTTCAACTTCGCCGTCGAGGAGGGCTACCTGATCGAGAACGGAACCCTCACCAGGCCGGTGAAGGGGGCCACCCTGATCGGCGACGCCAAGCAGGTCATGCCCCGGATCTCGATGTGCGCCAACGACCTGGAGCTGGCCGCCGGCTTCTGCGGTTCGGTCAGCGGCAGCATCTTCGTCACCGTGGGCCAGCCCCACATCAAGGTCGACACCATCACCGTGGGGGGACGCTGAGCATGGCCAGCACCGAATCAGCGGCCGCCGGCCTCGATGCCGAGGTGCTGCGCCAGCGCCTTGAGCAGCTGGCCCAGCGGGAGGGCGTCCACCGCTGGGATCTGGGCGCCTCCTGCAGCACCGACACCTCCGTCCAGGTGGATCGCGGTGAAGCCAAGCAGATGAAGGGCGCCCAGCGCAGCGCCATCACCCTGAGGGTCTGGAACGACGATGGTCTGGTGGGCATCACCAGCACCTCCGACCTCTCCGACGCCGGCCTGGCCCGGGCCCTGGCCGGGGCCCGTGACGCCAGCGCCTACGGCAACGTCGACGAGGTCCCCGACTTCTCCCCCCTGGCCACCGCGCCGCTGCCGGTGCTGGAGCAACCGCTCCGCCCGCCGGTGAGCATCCTCCGCCTGCTGGACACCCTCAAGGAGGCGGAGCGCGACCTGCTCGGCCGCCACCCGGCCATCGGCACGGTCCCCTACAACGGCCTGGCCCAGCGCAGCAGCGACCGGCTCTACATCAACAGTGCCGGCGCCTGCCGCCAGCAGCGCCTCACCACCGCCTCGCTGTATCTGTACGCCCGGGCCGAGGAGGCGGGCCGCAAGCCCCGCAGCAGCGGCGCCGTGCGGCTGGCCTACGGCGCTTCCGACCTCGATGTGGCCGGCTGCGTGCAGGAGGCGGCGGAGCGCACCATCGCCCACCTCGATTACGCCCCCATCGCCACCGGCCGCTACACCTGCGTCTTCAGTCCCGAGGCCTTCCTCGACCTGATCGGCGCCTTCAGCAGCCTGTTCAACGCCCGCGCCGTGCTCGATGGCGTCAGCCTCAGCCGGCGTGAGTCCCTGGGCGAGCAGCTGGCCGTCCCCTTCTTCTCCCTGCACGACAACGGCCTGCATCCGGCCAACGTGGGTGCCGCCGCCTTCGACGGCGAAGGCACCCCCACCGCTCGCCTGTCCCTGGTGGAGGGCGGCGTGCTGCGCCACTTCCTCCATTCGGAGGCCACGGCCCGGGCCTTCGGGGTCGCCCCCACCGGCCATGCGGGCCTGGGAGCCAAGGTGTCGGTGGGCCCCGACTGGTTCGAGATCGGCCCCACCCCCGGCAGTGACGGCGGCGCCCAGGGCCTCGACCGCTTCGCCTCCGGCGCCGGCGGTGGCGATGGCCTGGTGGTGATCGATTCGCTCTCGGCCCTCCATGCCGGTGTCAAGGCCAGCCAGGGCTCCTTCTCCCTGCCCTTCGACGGCTGGTTGGTGCAGGGCGGCACCGCGCGCTCCATCGAGGCCGCCACCGTGGCCGGCGACATCCGCACCCTGCTCAAGGCCATCGTCGGTTTCGAGGGTCCGGCCAAGGTGACTCCCGACGGCCTCTGCCCCCACGTGTGGGTGGAGGGCCTCTCGATCACGGGCGACGCTTGAGGGTCCTGTTCTGGGGTACCCCGGCCTACGCCGTGGTCAGTCTCGAGGCCCTGCGGCACGCCGGCCACACGATCGTCGGTGTGGTGAGCCAGCCCGACCGGCGCCGGGGCCGGGGCAAGGCCCTGGTGCCCTCCCCTGTGAAGCAACGGGCCCTGGAGCTGGCTCTGCCGGTGTTCACCCCCGAGCGCATCCGCCGCGACCTGGCCTGCCAGCAGGAGCTGGCCGCCCTGGGGGCGGAGGTGTCGGTGGTGGTGGCCTTCGGCCAGATCCTGCCGCCGGCGGTGCTCTCCCAGCCCCCGCTGGGCTGCTGGAACGGCCACGGTTCCCTGCTGCCCCGCTGGCGGGGGGCGGCGCCGATCCAGTGGGCCCTGCTGGAGGGGGACGCCGAGACGGGCGTCGGCATCATGGCGATGGAGGAGGGCCTCGACACCGGCCCGGTGCTGCTGGAGCGGCGCCTTGCCATTCCCCTGCTCCAGAACGCCGGCCAGCTGTCGGAGCGGCTGGCGTGCCTCACCGGGGAGCTGCTGGTGGAGGCCCTGCCCCTGATCGAGGCGGCGGGGGCCGGGCCGGAGCCGGACCGGCTCGCCCGCCTCGGGGTGCGTCCCCAGGCCGGTGAAGGGGTCAGCCATGCCCGCCAGCTCACCAAGGAGGACACGCGCGTGGACTGGAGCGATTCCGCCCTGGCCATCCATCGCCGGGTGATGGGGCTCCACCCCAATGCCTCCTGCCCCTGGGGGAGTGAGCGGCTCAAGCTGCTGGCCACCGAACCCCTGGTGGCCCGGCTGGCCGACCAGCTCACTCCGGTGGCGGCCGGCCTGGCGGCCCGCTGGGGCAGCTCCGCCCGGGAAGGGACGGCGGCAGATGGTTGCTCAGCGGGAGGCTCGCCAGCGGATGGCCCCGGCACCGTGCTCGCGGTGGTGGAGGGGGAGGGACTGGTGCTGGCCACCGGTGGCTGCCCGGTGCTGCTGCGCCAGGCCCAGCTGCCGGGACGACGTCCCAGCGAGGGACAGGCCCTGATCCAGCAACTGGGGCTGGTGGCGGGCGATCGGATCGGTGCGGGTACCCCCTGATCCATTGATTCGGCAAGGGGTCTTGACGTTTTGTTCCCTTACCGTCGTCTCAGTGTTGGACCGCCGACGCAGGCAGTAGACCGAAACCAGTGAATGGGTGGGGATGCCATGGTCAGCGATCTTTCCTTCGTCAACAGCACCGGCTCCGGCTGCCGGATCTTCCGGGACACGCTGGGCTGCTACGTGGCCAGCCATGAGCGCAGCCCGGGTGAGCGGGTGATGAGCCCCACCCTGGCCGGTGCCTATGCGGCCTGCCAGGGATGGGAGCACCGTGTCCGGGGGAAGGAGATGGCCGGGGCCGGATGAGCGCCCCAGGCGGACGGCGTCCGCCGCGCGTTCAGCTGCCGGAGGCGAGCTCCTCCGGCTGGCGCCGGTGCAGTTCGTGCAGCCCCTCCAGCTGGTTGTGGACCGCCACCAGCTGGTCACGGATGTGGCGGCTGTTCTCGATGCGCTCCAGGGCCAGCAGCATGCCTTCGATCTGGGCCTTGCAGTCGATCAGCACGCGGCACTGGGTGGATCCGGGTTCGTAGGGCATGTCGGAAGGAGGCAGATCCTCACTTCACCCTAGGGAGGCGGCGGAGGCTGTCACAACCACTGCCATTCCCCCGCTGGGCCCTGGCTCAGCGGGATCCGGCGCGGCGCCGGCCGCGCTCGTGGCCCTGTCCTTGCCCGTGGCGGGGGCCCTGGCTGCGGCGGCCCCGGCCGCCACTGAGATCCAGGGGCGGCGCGGAGAGCACGGTGGGCTCGAAGCCCGCCACCTCCTGGCGGGGCAGGGGGGAGCCGACCAGGCGTTCGATGGCCCGCAGCAGCTCATGCTCTTCGGCCGCCACCAGGGAGATGGCATGGCCGTTCTGGCCCGCCCGGCCGGTGCGGCCGATGCGGTGCACATAGTCCTCGGCCACGTTGGGCAGGTCGAGGTTCACCACATGGGGCAGCTGGTGGATGTCGATGCCGCGGGCGGCGATGTCGGTGGCCACCAGCACCCGCACCGCGCCGCTCTTGAACTCCGCCAGCGCCCGGGTGCGGGCCCCCTGGCTCTTGTTGCCGTGGATCGCCGCCGCCCCCAGCCCCTCCTTCTCGAGCCGCTCCGCGAGCCGGTTGGCGCCGTGCTTGGTGCGGGAGAAGACCAGCACCTGGCGCCAGTCGTTGCTGCGGATCAGATGGCTGAGCAGATCCCCCTTGCGGTCCATGTCGCAGGGGTGGATCACCTGCTCCACCAGGGGGGCGGCCTGGTTCTCGGGGGTGGCCTGGAGCTGGACGGGGTTGTGCAGCAGGCCGGTGGCCAGCCGCCGGATCTCGGTGGAGAAGGTGGCCGAGAACAGCAGGTTCTGGCGCTTGGGCGGCAGCAGGGAGAGGATCCGGCGGATGTCGCGGATGAAGCCCATGTCGAGCATCCGGTCGGCCTCGTCGAGCACCAGGATCTCGACCCGGTCGAGCCGCAGGGCGTTCTGCTGGTGCAGGTCCATCAGCCGGCCGGGGGTGGCCACCAGCACGTCGGCCCCGCGGCGCAGCCGCTGCATCTGGGGGTTGGCGCTCACCCCGCCGAAGACGACGTCGGAGCGCAGATCCAGGTAGCGGCCGTAGGCGGTGACGCTGTCCGCCACCTGGGCCGCCAGTTCACGGGTGGGTGTCAGCACCAGGGCGCGCACCACACCCGAGCGGGCGTGGGGGCCGTGGCGCAGCCGCTCCAGCATCGGCAGGGTGAACCCGGCCGTCTTGCCGGTGCCCGTCTGGGCCGCCGCCATCACATCGTGCCCGGCGAGCACGGCGGGAATGCACTGCCGCTGAATCGGGGAGGGGCTGCTGTAGCCCTTGGCGGCCACGGCCTTGAGGATCGGCTCCGACAGGCCCAGCACGGCGAAATCGGTCGCCAGCCCCGCCACCGGTGGGTTCAGACCCGTGGCGGTGTGGCTGGGGGTGAGGGGATCGGCGGCCACCGAAGCAGCGTCTGGGTTGGCCACCGGAGCGGAGGTGGGGGAGGAGCCGTTGCCGCTGCGGCGGCTCCGGGTGACCTGGGCCTGGGGCCTGGAGATAGGGGCGGTGATCGGGCGCGAACACGGAGTGGCCCCCAGCCTAGGACCGGCCGGCGGCGCCATCGCCTCCGCGGGGCGTGCGGTGAGTGCAGCGCTCGCAGGGGCCCTCCGGCAGCACCGCACAGCGCAGCAGGGGGCTGCGGGCGTTGAAGCGGCAGTGGGGGTCACCGATCACCCAGCGCCCGTCCCACCAGAGGGCATCGGCGGGCCGTCGCTGGGGCTTCACCTGCAGCGTCACCGTCGCCAGCTCGTAGCGCCCCTGCCGCAGGCGGTAGCGGTGGCGGCGCTGCAGCACCAGGAAGCTGCCCGCGTCGACGGTCAGCCAGCGACCCGGGTGGGGCACGTTGCCGAGGTCGTCGATCTCGATCGTGGTGATCAGCCGGTCCGAGTCGATCTGGCGCAGTTCG
The DNA here is from genome assembly GCF_009834675.1 of Cyanobium sp. Copco_Reservoir_LC18. NCBI lineage: Bacteria > Bacillati > Cyanobacteriota > Cyanophyceae > Synechococcales > Prochlorococcaceae > Cyanobium > Cyanobium sp. Copco_Reservoir_LC18. The sequence continues at coordinate 14,445 of NZ_ASAC01000015.1, read as the reverse complement.
ATCCGCATCGCTCCGCAGGCCTCAGGCGTCGCCGCTGCCCGGCCCGGGCAGGGACGACGGCTCCGTGCGCAGCGAGAAGCCCCAGGCGAACAGGCCCGCCACCAGCAGCAGCAGGGCCCATTCCGGCACCTCCACGGCCGGCAGCACCAGGCGCAGCAGCAGTTTCAGGCCCACCAGGCCCACGGCCAGGTAGCCGGCGGTTTCCAGGTGCGGGAAGATCTCCAGCCAGCGCAGGAACAGCTCGGCCGTGAGCCGCAGGGCGAGGATGCCGATCACCCCGCCGGCCATCACCAGCGGCACCCGGTCGGTCACCGCCACCGCCGCCGAGACGCTGTCGAGGGAGAAGGCCAGGTCGGTGAGGGCCAGAGTGGCCACGATGGAGCCCAGGGTGGCGCCGTGGTGGGGGTGGCCCTGGCCGGGATGGGAACCGGGGGCGGCGGCATCGGCTGCCGCCGGGTCCTGGTCGGCCCCGTCCTCGTCGGCGCCGTCGTCCTTGCCGAGCAGGTGGCGGCCGCAGAGCCAGAGCAGGTAGGCCGAGGCCACCAGCTGCAGGGGCCAGAAGGCCAGCACCTGGCTGGCCAGGGCGATCAGGGCCAGCCGGAAGACCAGGGCCAGCACCAGGCCCAGGTTCAGGGCCATGCGCTGCCGCGCCGGATCATGCAGCCTCCGGGAGATGGCGGCCAGGGCGATGGCGTTGTCGGCGGAGAGCACCGCCTCCAGCCCCACCAGCAGGAGCAGCAGCAGCAGCACCTCGCCCCACTGGTCCGCCTCCTGCAGCAGGGGCTGCAGCAGGGGCGTGAGGCTCTCCACCGATTCCACTTCCATTCCTGGCGTTCGCTCGGCCGTGGAGGCTGCAAAGAAGCACTCTAGAAAGACCATCGGTGCCCTCCGCCCCCATGCACGTCCAGGTCCGACTGCTGCACTGCGACGGCGGCCGCCGCGTCGTGCTGGTCTCGGCCCGTGACGGGGAGCGCTTCCTGGGCAGCGCCCTGGGGGAGGCCGGCGATGCCGAAGAAGCCGAAGACCGCGCCAGGGCCCGCCTCCTGGCCCATCTCCAGGGCCCCGGCCCAGCCCCTGAAGCCGTCGGCCGGGCCCCTGCCGCAGCGGTCCGGGCTCCCGCCGCCCCGACCCCACCCGCGGCGCCGGACACGCCGGCTCCCCCTTCGGCGCCCGCGCCACCGGCGCCCGCGCCGCCGGTGCCCGCGGCAGCGGCGCCCGTGCCCGCCCCCCCGAGTCCCGCCGAGGACCCCCAGGACTGGAGTGCCGAACTCACCCATCTGGATCTGCAGCTGCGCCGTCTCGGCTGGGACCGGGACCGGGAGGCCGCCTATCTGCAGCGCTGCTTCGGCCACCCCAGCCGCGACCGGATCACCGTCTACGCCGACCTGATCGCCTACCTGCAGGCGATCGAAACCCTTGAGCCCGGCTGCGACCCCGCCACGGCGGCGGTCCCGCTGCGGCGGGCCGACCTGCTCGAGCAGTGCAACCTGCTGCTGCAGCAGCTGGGCTGGGACGGGAGCATGGGCCGGAGCTTCCTCGAGAAGCAGATGGGTGTCAGCAGCCGCCAGCAGCTGAAGGACGCCGACCTGCTGCGCTTCAACATGCTGCTGGAGGAGGAGACGCTGCGGGTCACCGCCGAGGGGCCGTTGGCCCCGGGCCAGGGGGGCTGATCCCGATCGGCGGCACGGGCCGGGTGCCGGGATGCCACCCCGGGGCCGGCCGCCTCGTCGAGATCCACTGGCCCGCCTGGATCCGAGCCCGTTTCATCTGGCGACAAAGGCCTGCGGGGCTCCGCCGATGGCCGCCGGCTGCGTGCGACGCTGAATCCCCTGTCTTGCCTCGGGAATTCACCGGTGACCATCAGGATCGGCATCAACGGGTTCGGACGCATCGGTCGCCTCGTCTTCCGCATCGCCTGCGGGCGCGAGGACATCGAGGTGGTGGGCATCAACGACCTGATCGATGTCGATTACATCGCCTACATGCTCCGCTACGACTCCACCCATGGCCGCTTCATCGGCGAGGTGGCCGTCGACGATGGCGCCCTGGTGGTGAACGGCCGTCGCATCCGCATCAGTTCGGAGCGCGATCCCGCCGCCCTGCGCTGGGGTGATGTCGGTGCCGACGTGGTGCTTGAATCCACCGGCCTGTTCCTGAGCGATGAGCGGGCCCGGGCCCACATCAAGGCGGGGGCCTCCAAGGTGGTGATGTCGGCCCCCTCCAAGGACGACACGCCGATGTTCGTGATGGGGGTGAACCACACCAGCTATGCGGGCCAGGACATCGTCTCCAATGCCTCCTGCACCACCAACTGCCTGGCGCCGATGGCCAAGGTGCTGCACGACAGCTTCGGCATCCGCGATGGTCTGATGACCACCGTCCACGCCACCACCGCCACCCAGAAGACGGTCGACGGGCCGTCGGTCAAGGACTGGCGCGGCGGCCGTGGCGCCGGCCAGAACATCATCCCCTCCTCCACCGGCGCGGCCAAGGCGGTGGGCAAGGTGATCCCGGCCCTGAGCGGCAAGCTCACCGGCATGGCCTTCCGGGTTCCCACCCCCAACGTGTCGGTGGTGGACCTGACGGTGAATCTCGAGCGGGGCGCCAGCTACGACGCCATCAAGGCCGCCATGCGGGAAGCCGCCGCCGGCCCGATGGCCGGCATCCTGGGCTACACGGAGGACGCCGTGGTCTCGACCGATTTCCTCGGCCAGACCTGCACGTCGATCTTCGATGCCTCCGCCGGCATCGCCCTCACCGACACCTTCGTGAAGGTGGTGTCCTGGTACGACAACGAGTGGGGCTACTCCAGCAAGTGCCTCGACCTGATCGCCCACATCTCCGGCTGATCAGCCCGTGGCGCGCACGCGGCAATGGCTGCGCACCAGGGTGGCGCCCAGTTCGATCTGGCGCTGGTTGGCATAGGCCTCGCGCTCCAGGGCCTTCTCCCAGTCGGAGGCTCCGGCGTAGAGGGGATCGTCGAGGTGGAGCTTCAGTTCCGCCGGCACCTCCTGGCTCAGCCCCAGGGTCCGGGGGACGGAGCGCAGGCCACCCGCCGCGCAGCTCTGGGCCACATGGATCGCCTCGTGGTTCAGCACCTGGGCGAAATCCACGGTGCCCTTGTCGACCACGGCGGGCTTGATCCGCAGGGTGCGGGCGGCGTGGTCCCACTCCCCGGCGGCGCCCGTCTTTCTCGGTTCCGCCAGCTGCACCTGGACCCCGGCCTGCTCGAGCACGCTGAGCAGATCGGCGATGGCGCGGCGCTTCTCGCCGTGGTCCGGCGGAGCGTCGATCAGGGCCTGCAGCTCATCCACCGAGAGTTCGGGTTCCCCGGCCCGGCGGCGGTAGAGAAAGCGGATGCCACCACCGGCCAGCGGTTCGGCCCTGGGGATCCACTGCCGGTCGGCCTCCTTGAGGTCCTCCAGCAGGCCCCCCTCGATCAGGGCCATCGGCCGCAGACTCGGATCGGGGGCCGGATCGAAGCGCTCCAGCAGGCGGGTGGTGATCGCGGGGGCCTGCTCGGGCAGGCTCCCCATCGGCTCGAGCAGGCCGGAGAGGGCCGCTCCCCCCAGCACCAGCACGGCCACCCCGCCGGCCAGCCCCCAGGCGCGGCCATGGCGGGGCTTCGGCTCCAGCAGGTCGCCGCAGCGCCCGCAGCGGGGCAGCCCCGTGTAGGGAGGCTCCATCCGCAGGGGGCGACCGCGGCAGGTGGGACAACGGAAGCGGGCCATCGCTCGGCAGACCGACCCCCAGCATGACCGCAAAGGGGCCGGGACGTCGCGGCGGTGTGCGGTGGTTGCGAGGATCGCCACCGGTTTGATCCCATCCACGCGATGCCCCTCCACGCCCTCGTGCGCCAGCTGCAGGCCGCCCCCCTCACTGCCGAGGTGAAGGCGCGCTGCGGGCGGGCCGAGCGCCTGCGGCTGAGCGGGGCGGGTCGGGCGGCCCGGGCCCTGGTGGCCAGCGCCCTGGCGGGCTCCAGCGAGGCGCCCCTGCTGGTGGTCGTGCCGACCCTGGAGGAGGCGGGCCGCTGGGCTTCCCTGCTGGAGCTGATGGGCTGGCCCCTGTGTCAGCTCTATCCCACCAGCGAGGGCTCCCCCTACGAGCCCTTCGACCCCACCAGCGAGATCACCTGGGGCCAGCTGCAGGTGCTGGCCGAGCTGGTGGGCGACGCGGAGGGGGCTTCGGGTGCCGGCGGTGGCCGCTTCGCCGTGGTGGCCACCGAGCGGGCCCTGCAGCCCCACCTGCCGCCGCCGGCCCAGCTGGCGGCCCGCTGCCTCACCCTGCGCCGGGGCGACCGGCTGGATCTGGAGCAGCTGGCCCACACCCTGGCCGGCCTGGGCTACGAGAAGGTGCCCACGATCGAGCAGGAGGGCACCTGGAGCCGGCGGGGCGACATCGTCGATGTGTTTCCAGTCAGTGCCGAGCTGCCGGTGCGGCTGGAGCTCTTCGGTGAAGACCTGGAGAAGCTGCGGGAGTTCGACCCCGCCACCCAGCGCTCCCTCGATGTGATCGAGCGGGTGCGCCTCACCCCCACCAGCTACGCCCCCCTGATCGCCGAGGCCCTGCGGGAGCGGATGCCGGACGGGCTGGAGCGGCTCCTGGACCCCGCCGCCCTCGACCAGCTGCTGGAGGGGGGCACGCCGGAGGGGATGCGGCGGCTGATGGGTCTGGCCTGGGAGACACCGGCCTCCCTGCTCGACTACCTGCCCGCCGGCACCCTGGTGGCGATCGATGAGCGGCGCCAGTGCCTGGCCCACGGCCAGCAGTGGTTCGACCATGCCGCCGAGCACCACGGCGAGGTGGTGAAGGCCGCCGAAGGCGAGCCGCCCCTGCCGCTGCCGGGTCTGCTGCACCGGCCGATCGCGGCGGCCCTGGCGGAGGCGGAGGCCTTCACGGGCTTCGATCTGGCGGAGCTGCACGAGAGCGACCGCCACCCGAACGTGCTCGATCTGGCCAGCCGGCCGGTGCCGGCCCATCCCAACCAGTTCGGGCGCCTGGCGGAGCAGATCAAGGGGCATCTGCGGGACAAGGTCCGGCCCTGGATCGTCTCCGCCCAGCCGTCACGGGCCGTGGCCCTGCTGGAGGAGCACGACTGCGTCACCCGCTTCGTGCCCAACGCCCGCGACTTTCCGGCCATCGATCGGCTGGTGGAGCAGGGCACCCCGGTGGCGCTCAAGCTGCGCGGCACCGCCGAACTGGAGGGGTTCCAGCTGCCGGCCTGGCGGCTGGTGCTGTTCACCGACCGGGAGATCTTCGGCCAGCACAGCCTGGCGGCCGGGGGCTACGTGCGCCGGCGCCGCAAGGCGGCCAGCCGCACGGTGGATCCCAACAAGATGCTCCCCGGCGACTTCGTGGTGCATCGCAACCACGGCATCGGCCGCTTCCTGAAGCTGGAGAAGCTGGCCATCGGCGGCGAGGTCCGCGACTACCTGGTGGTCCAGTACGCCGACGGGTTGCTGCGGGTGGCCGCCGACCAGCTGGGCAGCCTGGGGCGCTACCGGGCCAGCAGCGACAGCCCGCCGGAACTCAACCGCATGGGCGGCACGGCCTGGACCAAGGCCAAGGAGCGGGCCCGCAAGGCGGTGGCCAAGGTGGCGATGGACCTGGTGAAGCTCTACGCCGAGCGCCACCAGGCGCCGGGCTTCGCCTTCCCCCCCGATGGCCCCTGGCAGGGCGAACTGGAGGACTCCTTCCCCTACGACCCCACCCCCGACCAGCTCAAGGCGATCGCGGAGGTGAAGCGCGACATGGAGCGGGAGCAGCCGATGGATCGGCTGGTGTGCGGCGATGTGGGTTTCGGCAAGACGGAGGTGGCGATCCGGGCCATCTTCAAGGCGGTCACCGCCGGCAAGCAGTGCGCCCTGCTGGCCCCCACCACCGTGCTGGCCCAGCAGCACTGGCGCACCCTGAGTGAGCGCTTCGCCCCCTACCCGCTCAAGGTGGCCCTGCTCAACCGCTTCCGCACAGCCGCCGAGCGCAAGACGATCCTGGAGGATCTGGCCAAGGGCAACACCGATGTGGTGGTGGGCACCCACCAGCTGCTGGGCAAGGGCACCACCTTCCGCCAGCTGGGCCTGCTGGTGGTGGATGAGGAGCAGCGCTTCGGTGTGAACCAGAAGGAGAAGATCAAGGCGCTGCGCAAGGACGTCGACGTGCTGACGCTCTCCGCCACGCCGATCCCGCGCACCCTTTACATGAGCCTCTCCGGGGTAAGGGAGATGAGCCTGATCACCACGCCGCCGCCGCTGCGCCGCCCGATCAAGACCCACCTGGCCAGCCTCGACGAGGAGGCGGTGCGCAGCGCCATCCGCCAGGAGCTCGACCGCGGCGGCCAGGTGTTCTACGTGGTGCCGCGGGTGGAGGGCATCGAGGAGGTGGCCGGCCAGCTGCGGGCGATGCTGCCGGGCCTGCGGCTGCAGGTGGCCCACGGCCAGATGCCGGAGGGGGAGCTGGAGAGCGCCATGGTGGCCTTCAACGCCGGCGAGGCCGACGTGATGCTCTGCACCACGATCATCGAATCGGGCCTCGACATCCCCCGGGTGAACACGATCCTGGTGGAGGATGCCCACAGGTTCGGTCTGGCCCAGCTGTACCAGCTGCGGGGCCGGGTGGGCCGCAGCGGCATCCAGGCCCACGCCTGGCTGTTCTATCCGGGCGATGCCTCCCTCAGTGACGCGGCCCGCCAGCGGCTGCGGGCGATCCAGGAGTTCGCCCAGCTGGGCTCGGGCTACCAGCTGGCCATGCGCGACATGGAGATCCGTGGGGTGGGCAACCTGCTGGGGGTGGAGCAGAGCGGCCAGATGGAGGCGATCGGCTTCGATCTCTACATGGAGATGCTGCAGGACTGCCTGGCCGAGATCCAGGGCCAGGACATCCCGGCGGTGGACGAGACCCAGATCGACCTGCCGGTGACGGCCTTCATCCCGGCCGACTGGATCACCGAAGCCGACGAGAAGATGGCGGCGTATCGCGCCGCCGCCGAGTGCGGCGGCAAGGCGGCCCTGGTGGAGCTGGCCGCCGGCTGGGCCGACCGCTACGGCCCGATTCCGGCGCCGGTGCAGAGCCTGCTGCAGCTGATGGAACTCAAGCTGCTGGCCCGCCGCTGCGGCTTCTCCCGCATCAAGCCGGAGAAACCCAACATCGCCCTGGAGACGCCGATGGAGGAGCCCGCCTTCCGCCGCCTGCGCCAGGCCCTGCCCCAGCACCTGCACGGCCGGCTGGTGTATCAGGGGGGCGCCGGCAGCACCGCCAAGGTGCTGGCCCGGGGACTGGGGGCCCTCTCCCCCGCCCAGCAGGTGGAGCAGCTGATGGCCTGGCTCACCGCCATGGTTGGCCAGATCCCCGAAGCGGACGGGCGCACCGAGGAGCAGCGGGCTGACGAGCAGGCAGCGAAGAACGCGGCGGTGCTGGTGGTGTGAAAGCACTGGGAATCGGAAGCGTCCTTCGCTGACCGCGGCACAACGGGGATTTGCAGACTTAGGTGTAGCGGCAGATACACGTGCTCCGTCAAATTGGATACAGTTTCGGGGCATTGCGACAGCTTGTAACAAAGAGCCAGTCGACTCCCCTCAGGCATCGTTAAGGTTTTGAATGCCAAGTAGTCTGGCTTTCTCCAGGGATCTGAAGACATAGCACCACCTATCGATGTCAGCCCTCAGATTTGAAATTGGTCAACTGCTGGCAGCTTTGACAACGCGATTGCAAGAAAGGTCTGCCGATGGCGTGTAACTTACCACGGTTTGCAAAGCTATGCCCTTGCTTGAAGGACCCCATGAGATGGAACTGCTGGATGGCCAGTGGACGATGGGTGATTCTTTGACGTTCTGGTTATTTAAGAAGCTGGAGAAGTCAGTGTGGCCAGTGGCCTCCAAGGCCAACCTGAAAAAGGGTGACACTCATGCCTTTTGCCACCACAGGCTTCAGGATGGATTACCTCTGCTGCCGTTGGCCATTCTTCACGATGTCATCAGCCATCATCAAGGGCGATTGATTCGTCTTGATAGTCTAAGCCGTGTCGACAAGGAGTGGTCCATAGCGCCACAGAATTTCAATCCTAAGTTCATTGACGTGGATCGACTTATGCTCTCCTCTTCGATCCATTTCGAGAACGTATTTCCTGCTTGGCAGCTTCTGAAAATGGTGTTTTGGGCAAAGTTGATAAGCACAATCAGTCTCCAGAGGTGTCGAAAGCACACCATCAGCAAAGGCCGCAAGGACCAAAGGAGCGCGGCGCGGGGAGTCTATTGTTTAATCGTTAGTCTGCTGCATCATGAATACAATGGAAGAGCAAGCAAAGGGCCATCGAAGAATGGATCTGCCAGACTCTTTCTTGCATCCCAAAACTACAACTCTTCTGTTCTCCCCCAAGGTGGCCAGAGCTATAGGCCTTCAAATGGCGTCACATATTCCTTGTTAACGGCCACATGAGAGCCATGCTGGGTTCAAGTACTGCAACAGCTCAAGAACGCTTAAGCGTTGCCGTTTCATTTGAGTACAGCATCAATCTGCCACAAATGCTTGAGGATCTTCAGATCTCCGTTCTGCTCTCTACTTATCAAGCTGGGCAAGTCGTCTCCATTGGTAGTCATCAATGCAAGCTGCAGGTTGGTTTGTCGCATTTCGATCAAGCGATGGGGCTCTGCCGCACACCTTCTGGCATTGCCGTAGGTAGTCGAGATGCCATCTGGACCCTTCCAGCTAACCGTGCGATTGCCCCACGTATTGAACCAGCAGACACGCGGGATATTGCGTTTCTTGCACGCCAAGCTCACTACACAGGGGTAGTGATGGGTCATGATCTCGGCTGGGCTGGAGAGCGAATCTGGCTGGTCAACACCTTGTTTAATGGTCTGGTAACGATTGAGGATAATTGGAGTTTTGTTCCGCAGTGGAAACCTCCTTTCATCTCAGCTTGGGCACCTGGCGACCGCTGTCACTTGAACGGTATGTCATTTTCAGAAGGCAGCTCATCTCCCACTTGGGTCACTGCATTGGGTGAAACTGATGCAGTGAACGGCTGGCGAGAATCCAAGGCAACAGGTGGTTGCCTCATTCATGTGTCTTCAGGTGAGATTGTAACTCGGGGGCTGTCGATGCCTCATTCACCAAGAGATTACAAAGGAAGTCTCTATTTGCTTGATTCAGGAAAGGGCAACCTAGTTAATATCGATCAACAAAGCGGAGCATCATCAACAGTCACCACCCTTCCAGGCTTCACACGTGGACTCGACTTTTATGAAGGCTATGCCTTTGTAGGTCTGTCTCAAGTCAGAGAGACTGCCGTATTTGGAGATTTGCCTCTCCAGCAGATCAACTCTGAGAATCTGCGGTGTGGCTTGGCAGTCGTTAATCTGAGAAGTGGATCTGTCGATGGCATGTTTTGGTTTCACTCTGGCATTGAAGAAATTTTTTCGGTGCTGGTCTTACCAGGCTGGAAAAATCCCGCTCTCATCGGCCCGGACACACGATCTGACGCCAGCCAGACCATCTGGGTAGTACCGCCAGTGCTCACAATCTAATCATTCCTCCATGTCCACACCTCGCTCGCTTACCGCCATTACTCCTGGCATACCTGCTTCTCGTTCAGGAAGTGGATCACAAGGGCAATTCACAGCAATCGGGAATAATCTTCTTTTCATCGCAGATGATGGGATCAGCGGACAAGAACTTTGGCGATCCGACGGAACAAGCTCCGGTACATTTCGCGTTGCAGATATTCTGCCCGGAATCGGCAGCTCTAATGCGTCTGGATTTGCATCAAACGGGAACTCGGTCTTCTTCTATGCCGATGACCTTGAGTCCTCTCGTTCAGATAATGGTCAACTCTGGAAGACTGATGGCACAATCACTGGAACTGTTCGAGTTACAGATCTCACCTTTGGGTTTAATGGGTTTGCTAGCTACGGGCTGCAACCCAGTTACATAACATCACTTGGCCTAAAGGTATTCTTCCAGGCAGGATATTTCGCTGGCAGCAGTCTCTGGGTGTCGGATGGCAGTGCCGAAGGCACCATGCCCGTAAAAGCAGAGTTTAATCGAATAGCTCCTCGTGGACTAACGGCCGTTGGCGACACCTTGTTCTTTGCAGGTGTTGACTTTCTCTTTGGTAATTACGTTAATGTTGAACTCTGGAGATCTGACGGAACGGACTCTGGAACCTTCCGCTTGGCCGATATTAAACCTGGAAGTCGAACGGACCAGAGTTCAGATCCAAGGCGTCTAACAGCAGTCGGAGACACACTTTTCTTTACCGCTGAAGATGGAGTATCAGGTTTTGAAGTCTGGAAGTCCGACGGCACACAGGCAGGAACAACTCGCGTCGCCGATATTAACCCCGGTATTGCAAGCTCTGTTGCTGGACTGACTTCAGTAGCCTATGGGTTTCCTGTTATCGGAAGTACGATTTACTTCACCGCCACTGACGGATTCACAGGCTATGAACTCTGGAAATCTGACGGCACACAATCGGGGACAATACGTGTTGCCGATATATATCCAGGAACCAATAGTTCGTTTCCATCTAATCTTACTGTTGTTGGGAACTCCCTCTATTTCACCGCCTCTGATCTGCTCGGGACTGCAATATGGAAGTCGGACGGTTCTAGCGCTGGGACAGTGTTGGTGTCACGAGTTGGTTCCACAGTTGCTAACTTCTATGGTTCAGATCCTCGCTACCTTACGGCTGCTGGAAATTCAATCTTCTTTACCGCAATTGGCAGTAGTGTATCGGGCAGAGAGCTTTGGAAAAGTGACGGAACACCTTCTGGTACTGTTTTAGTCGCTGACATCTTGCCTGGTGTTGAAGGCTCAGATCCGCGAGACCTGAAGGTTGTTGGAAACAATCTGTACTTCTCTGCCAAGAGCCCTGGTGGTATTGGACGACAGTTATGGGTGCTTAACCTCGAAAGCCCCCCCTTGGCGATTGTTAGGCCCCCAACTCCAAGTAGTCCGAGAATTGATCATGCATTCTTGGAAGTGCTGGCCAAGGATCTGGTTTACCAGAGCTGGAATGAGACACCACAAAACTGGGAAAGTCAGATTCTGAATTCACCGTATAATCCTAACCGCTATAACTATAAACTCTCAAAAAGATTTGGAAGCGAAAGTCTGGGCTTCTTTGGTATTGGGCTAGTCGCCGATGACGCACCACCAATACTGGTTTTGCGTGGAACTGGCGACCTTCTGGACGTTCTTTCGGACGCTAATCCTTCAGGTGTTGGCTTCGACCAGTTTCTTTCCATCCGTGATGAAATCAACGATTGGCTTGGCACCGTCGATGTAGTTTTCGATCCCTATATTACAGGTCACAGTCTCGGTGGTTCCTTAGCACAATGGTTTGCTGCTGACTACACCGCCAGCCTGTCTGGACGCTTGTCCGAGGTCGTCACATTCAACTCAACGGGAATTGAAAAGGCTGTACGTCCACTTGGCAGCATCAATCCATACGGCAGTAGCACGTTCTCAAGTGATAAGACAGGCGCTGTCACTCACTATGTCACATCAGCTGACCTAGTCAGCCTGGCTGGAGATGACTACATTCCAGGTGATTTCTATATTTCAGACTATGTATCGAATATCAACGTCTTGGGAGTCCATCTGAATCCCGTTTTAGCGAAGAGGTTGCCTGTTTCCGGACTTTTCAATCCTACGATTGAACAGCCGAAGCTTCGTTCATTCGACGATCTGATCTCACCCTCATTTGGCTACAGTAATGACTCAGACCACTGGCAATTCCGGCTAACTGCCGCCTCGATTGGAGTCCTAGCTGTTAAAGCTGCTGGGCTTCTTGGTCCAGGAGCTCCAGTAGCTGCTTTTGTTGGTAAAGCGATCATCAACTTCGCTGCTTCTATTGGCACTCGATCCGGGCTGGAGACTTGGAGGCGGAATCTCCTTTCAGGTTCAAGTCTTGGAATTACTTCGGACACGTTTGTGTCGCTCTTTAAGGAGGCGCTATCCTATGCAAAGCAAGATGAAGCCTATCGGTCGGAAGCGGTTCAGGCGGCTATTTACGCAGTCCAAACTGGCGGCCCAGCGGCATTAGAAGCACTTCAGAGTTGGGGTGCAGGTGCTTGGGCTGCGGTCGGATCGTGGAGAAAACAGGCATGGCAGCAAGCCAGCAACTGGACAGCATCAACCTGGGACGCTACTACCAACTACACAGATGAGATCTGGGATCGGCTGACCAATCGGCTTCAGTCGCTCGCGCTTGATGCGGTGATCTTTGTTGGACGCAATACGATTAACTTCTTCCTTCAAGACACTTCGCCTCAATTGCAGCCATTCAGGGTGATGGGCATGGAGGCCACAACCCCGACAGCTACGGATGAGTCTGATAACTCCATCATGTCATTTGGAGCAGCTGCGTCGCCATCTACCCGAACGATCTCAGTTCCGATATCACTGTCTCGAGCCAACACGACGAGCATACAGCTTCGCTACGAGACGGTTGATGGCTCCGCGTTGTCTGGACAAGATTATGTGGCTTCCAGTGGCGTTTTGAACTTCGCTCCTGGAGAGGTCGAGAAGTTTATCAGCATAGATCTTCTCCCTGGCGATCAGCCACAACAAAGGAAGACTCTAGCGATTCGACTGTTTGATCCACAGAATGTCGAACTTCTCCTCGATGACCGTATCACGATTACAGTCATCCCCAACACGACGCCTAGTGTAGGTTCTCCTATTCCTGATCAGCAGGCCACAATTGGCCAACCTTTTTTCTTCGCTGTACCCCAAGGGACATTTGTCGATCCTGACATCAGCAATAGTGATTTCTTGAAACTTTCTGCCACTCTGGCTGATGGCACTCCATTGCCAGGCTGGCTGGTCTTTGATTATAAACGACTGAGTTTCTCTGGCATTCCTGATCCCACCGATCTCGACAGATTGACAATCAGGGTTACCGCTGAGGATCGCGCTGGATCTTCAACGAGTACAACGTTCTCGTTGCTGACTGGTTTGGATTCCCAGATCGTCCAATCTACAGGTGATGCTGTCGCTAGCCAATTTATTGGCGATGGCGTCGGGCGTACTTATCGCGGAAGCACGGCTGGTGATATCTATGACATCACTGCGGGCGGTGCCAACGTCATCTTGGGTACACCTGATCAGCTCAGTAATGACAGGGTCCTCGGATTTGATCAGAACGACATCATCTTACTCAAGAACGTAGAGATTCTGCCTGGAAACTTCTCGGCTACGCTCCTAGGCAACTCTGTTCGCCTGACATTTCAGCTGCCTCCGACTAATACCGAATCTGGGTCACAAAATGGGTCATCGATAGACATCGTGCTACAGGGTGCCTACGACCCATCCACTTTTGGCTTTTCTGCTGTCAATGGCTCAACCAAGATTGTTTACGCAGCAGAAGAGCCTGTTATTACTCTCGCGCTTTCGACCTCTTCGGCCCCAGAGGATACAGGCGACGGTTTGGAGTTTACATTCAGTCGAACAGGCCTTGTCACATCTGCATTGGACGTTAATTACACCGTCAGCGGTACAGCTTCGTTAGGGTCAGATTATACAGGCATCCCCTTGGCAGGAAATTTCAAGACAGTTACCTTTGCTGCTGGCTCTGCTACCGCAACCTTCACTATTGAGCCTACTGCCGATGCTCTAATCGAAGCCGATGAAACCATTCAGATATCCCTTTCCGGAGGCACTGGTTATACCGTCGGGACACCAAGGGCTGTTGTGGGGTCGATCATCGACTCTGACTTCACCCCCGGAGCACGCACGATCAACGGCGTGAATCTGGGCAGCACCCAGCTCGGTTTTGCCATCCGGCAGGGCTCTGGTGCACCGATCCAGGTGTCGATCTCCGGTCAGCTGGCATCGGCGAGCAACCCAGGAGCCGGCTGGACACCGCTGGCTGCGGCGGCCACTGCAGGCGGTTATGACCTGTACTGGAGAAATTCGGTATCAGGGCAGTATGCCCGCTGGAACCTGAACAGCAGCGGCGCCTTTATCGGTGGAGAGGCCCTCACGCTGAATCAGTTCCTGCAGGCGGAGACAAGCCTGAACGCGGATCTCGATGGTGATGGCAGCACCGGGCTGCTCTATACGGCAGGAGCGCGCACGATCAACGGTGTGAACCTCGGCAGCACCCAGCTCGGCTTTGCCATCCGGCAGGGCTCTGGTGCACCGATCCAGGTGTCGATCTCTGGTCAGTTCACGTCGGCCAGCAACCCAGGCGCCGGCTGGACACCGCTGGCTGCGGCGGCCACTGCAGGCGGTTATGACCTGTACTGGCGCAATTCGGTATCGGGTCAGCTGGCCCGCTGGAACCTGGACAGCACCGGGGCGTTTGTCGGCGGTGGCGTGCTCAGCCCGAATCAGTTCCTGCAGGCAGAGACAAGCCTGAACGCGGATCTCGATGGTGATGGCAGCACCGGCCTGCTCTATACGGCAGGAGCGCGCACGATCAATGGTGTGAACCTGGGCAGC